>LGGY01000006.1 GCA_001509335.1 Fidelibacterota bacterium 46_43 | reverse complement strand
CCCGTATAATCCAGGAAATCTTCGGCACTCATGGTATAGAGTGGACCTTTTCCGGTTTTGGCCGATGGGGTATATGAACCGACAAATACGCCTTCCAGGGAGTCCCAGTACTTTCCGTCATAGGAGAAAAATTCCAGGGTATCGAAGAGCTTGTTCTTCATAACCCGGTTAAAATATTCTTCAAACAGGCCTACTTCAGAAGCTTTCATCTCAAGCAGTTCAAAACCGGAGCTGGTAGAGTAATAAGACCAAAAGAGTCCACTGGGAAAATGCCTTGAGAGCAGGAATAACCGATTGAGTCTTTCTGCAGACTCAGCCATCTGTTGCTTCAGTACCTGAATGTTTTCCGGAACAACTTTTTCCTGTCCATTCAGGGCCTTTTGAATTCGTGCCAGTGTTTCACCGGCTTTCTCATCCTCAGCGGGGACAATGGAAAACTCCGGAGTATCTGAAGGAGCAATCTCTTCAACCGCAAGAACCGTATCTTTGTCCAATTTAAAGGAATCGGGGACAAATTCCGGTTTGGTGAATAGAAAAACGAGGGCCAGAACAACAAGAAAAAGGAGGAACAAAATGATATTCCGGCCTGATTTCTTTTTGGCCGGAGGTTTGGATCCGCCTCCACCACCGCCTGTACCGGCTTTTTCCTCATCTTCCAGTACAGAATCCGTGTCTGCTTCTTCCAGAACTGCAGGCCTCTCTTCACTGATATCCCCCTCTTCGGTATCCGGGATAGGGGTATCTTCCGGCTCTTTTTTCACGGCTTCATCTTTGTCCGCCATCGGAAGGACTTCCTGTGGTTCTTCTTCGGCTGTTTCTTCTGCCGGAGACTCAGATTCCGACGCTTTCACGTCAGAGTCTTCATCCTTTTCCAAAATGTTTACATCAATTTTTTTCATAATTATTCCCGGTTTATAAATCCTGCAGATTCAGTCCATAAAGACAATTCGGTGTCAGACAAATCCGTAAGGATGCCATCCCCGGCCTGGCTGACTTCCAGTCCTGTCCATGGATTGATGATTTCACAAAACCCAAATTTTTTAAAGGGTTGCAGGGGATCTGAATCAGGTTCAAAGACAGAATACACAAAAAGAGGACCCGTGTGGTCATATAATTTTTCTGTAATATTACTCTGCTTCAGGTTTTCCAATATAGTAACATCCACATCACCACTGCGTTGCAATACACAGGGAGATTCGTGATTCGTAAAACAGAGATAGCCTGAGAGGACATCATTCCTGAAAATAACAAGTTCCGGATTGTGGGCATCCCATTTCAGAATGGTGAATTTGTCATAATCACCCGTGGCGTAAATCATGTAAACACTGTTTATGGCATTTACAATACCTGGTGTGATTTTCTTTATGGTATACCCAGTGTTCTCAGCTGCCTTGAGAATCAAACCCGTAATATGGGGATCATATCTTACTGTAAACAGTCCCTTTTCCAGAGGATACACCTTTTTTTCAAGTTTTTCTGAATAATCCTTCCCGAGACGCAAGGTGACCATCCAGTCCTCTACCGGTTCCTCGCTGACAGCATAAGTAAGAATATTCGGAGGAAAGCTCAGGGAGATTTCATGTTGCGGAAAATTCTGGGTCCCTTTCAAATTTTCAAAGAAGGATGTAAGCTGAGCCAGTGCATCCCTGCCGTAAAAGAAGGTCCGGTTCAGGTCGAAAGGAACGTGGATTTTGCCTGCATCTTCCACGACCTGATATCCATTATTTTCATTGGAAGAAATGAAAGTGCACAATCCGGGGTTCAGTGAAAGATACAACATGTTTTACCCTGTTATTTTTGCCAGCTTCGTTCACCGTCCCTAATGAACCCATGTCCTGTATCGCTGAATGTAAAGAAATAATAGCGATCAATTTCCACACCTCCCCGGGTAGGACAATATATGGTAAGAACGCTGTCTTCAGAGAGGTCGACCTGATATAACTCATTCAGAAGGGGGCATACGAGAAGAGAATCTACCAGGTTGTAACGGTCGTATTTAAGCACCTTTTCAATACGCATTTCCAAGCTGGTGTCAATAATTTTCCCTTCCCAAAGGGTATCACTGTACATCCAGCGGTCACGTTCCCAGTTTAAAAAGAGCGTATCAATCATGCCTGTTTCATCATTGGGGACCAGGGCTGTATAAATAATCTCCTCCAAAGTGTCCTGGGCATCGTAGGCATAAGCAAAGGTGGTATCAAAATCCTCATGCCAGTATTCAGAAACATTGATATCAAGCCATTGATTGTTAAAATATATTTTTTGGTCTTTAACATACATGCTGTCTGCAAGGATAGAATCCCGGACCTGATCTATAAACTGTAAAGTTTCGCGGAGGTTGGGATTGTATTCATTACGCAAGTTATGATATAGCCGCTGTGCATTCCAAAGGTTTGACATTTTCCAGTGACACAAGTTCCGGTAATACTCTTCTTCCTTCCAGATAGACCAGGGAATCACAATGACTAAAGCCAAAACGACCAATAGAATGACGGTCACCCATTTAACCACGAAAGACCATTTTTCATTATATGCCTGTTGTTCCACAAGACCTCCTTATTCTACGCAAATATATTCTTCAATTAATCCCAGTAATTTGGGTCCGATACCTTTCACATTCAGCAATTCATCTTTTCGAGAAAAGGAACCGTTCAGTTCACGGTAGTTTACGATATTCTGTGCCACAGGCAGGCTAACATAAGGAACAGTCGCCAGTTCATGGACATCGGCACTGTTGATATTCACCTTCTTGTCCATGTCGAATTTTCCTTCATCTTCTTCTTGTAAATCCGTTTTTTTAGCCTTTCCACACATGTCAGTACCACAAAAAATCCTCTTGAACAAGGTCAGAACGCCTGCGGCCAGGAGTGCCCATAAAAATACAGACACAATTTTCTTATGAATATTGTTTAACATGGCTTTCCCCTTTTTAATAAGTCTAATCTAATAATTTCATTTATACTTTTCGATTTTTATTTTTTTATTTCGGTATAAATCCTTCAGGCGAGTGATTAATTCTTTCTCTTCTTTGGATAAATCGGTGGGTGTTTCAACCTGTACACGAATTAATTGGTCCCCGTAATGACTGCCATGGAGTCCGGGCATGCCTTTCTTCCGTAATCTCAACATTTTACCAGATCGAATGCCCGGGGGGATTTTCAGGCTGACATTTCCGGAGAGCGTCGGTACGGTAATTTCGTCTCCAAGCACCGCCTGAGGCCAGGTAATGACGATGCTGATAAAAATATCATGATCATGGCGTGTAAAGATAGGATGTTCCTGTTCATAGAATTCCACAATCAGATCACCGGGAATTCCTCCCCGGACAGCTGCATTTCCCTTACCTTTCAGGGTCATATAATTTCCTGTAGACACACCCTGGGGAATTTCGATATCCACTTTGCTTTCTGTTTTTACCCGGCCGTCCCCATGACAGTTATGGCAGGGTTTATCAATGACAGTCCCTTCACCATGACAATTGGGACACGAACGGATATTCACCATTTGTCCCAAAAAAGAACCGACCCGTTCACGAATTTCACCGGAACCATGACACAGAGAACAGGTACTTTTCCCATGGCCAGGCTCGGCACCTGAACCACGACAGACAGGACATTCTTCATAATGTCGGACTTTGATGCTCTTTTTTGTTCCTTTATATACCGTACCCGCAGATCCGAGCCTTTTTGGACCCGCTGGCGGGATCCTCCACCGAAGATATCACTGAAAGGACTTCCTCCAAAGGCTCCGCCGAAGATATCACTGAATTGGGAGAAAATATCCTCCATCGACATGCCACCACCACCACCAAATCCGCCAAATCCGGAATTTTTTAACCCGTCTTCTCCATATTGATCATAACGGGCTCTTTTCTCTTTGTCAGATAAAACAGCATAGGCTTCCGCAGCTGCCTTAAACTTCTCTTCCGCTTCCTTATTACCTGGATTTTTATCCGGATGGTATTTCAGGGCAATTTTTCGGTATGCTTTTTTAAGTTCTTCTTGTGTGGCATCTTTACTGACGCCAAGTATGTCATAATAATTTTTTGCCATATATTTATTCCGCGGCACTTACCACAACACGGGCATGCCGAAGGACCTTATCATTTATTTTATATCCCTTTTCGAATTCTTCAACAACAGTCGGAACATCGTATTCTTCACTTTTACGGGTCATCATGGCATCATGCTTTTCAGGATCAAAGGGCTGTCCCACTGACTCAAAAGTTTTGACGCCATAATTATTCAAAATTCGTTCAAAATTGTTCCGTATAAGTTTAATCCCTTCCAGGGAGACATTTCCATTTTCCCCTTCGTGTTGTAAGAGCCGGTCCAGATCATCCATAATCGGTAAAAGACTGAGAAGAATCTTTTCCCGGACCATTTCCGATTGTCTTTCAAAATCCCGGGACATGCGTTTTTTATAATTGTCGAATTCTGCAACCAGGCGGATAAATTTATCTTCCAAATCCTTTTTCTGTTCTTCCGTCTGAGCCAGCTGATCCATCAGAATCTGTAAAGGATCCGTTTCTTTTTCTTCGGCCGGTTCTGTCTTTTCCGCCTCAGGCTGTTGGGCCTCTTCTTTTTTCTTTTTGGATTTTTCTTCGGAATTCTTTTGCTGTTCTTTTTCTTTGGATTTTGTTTTTCCTTTGTTCACATCCGGGGATTTTTCATCCTCCAATATTTCATGATCCCGGGTATCTTTTTGAGTTTCATCTTTTTTCATAAAGAGTGTCCTATATGTTTTTCTTAATGTGATTGATTTTCTCGTTAATCTTGCGGCGGACAAATCCCAGCAGGGGTACGATAAAATCGTAATCCATTCGGGAAGGGCCGACAACGGCCAGAGCGCCTTCCAGATTCCCCAGAGTAAAACCGGACATAAGCACGCTGCAATTTGTTCCGGCTACAAAATCGATGTCGTCCCCGGTTAGGAGTGTCAACGCATCAGACGAATGAGTAACGGAAATTTTTTCCCGGAGTCTGAACATCCATCCATCCGTCATTAAAAGGTGTACGACTGCAGAGTCGGCGGGTTCGCGGAATTCCGGTTTTGCCAGGAAAGAATAATTTTCACTGGTGTGGATACGGGGCATCATCTGTTGCTCAATCTGGCCACAAATCAATTCCACCAGTCCCCGCTCACCACTGGGAATATCATTCAGAATCCGCTCCAGTTTCTGTTTCATAGTGTAGAGGTTAACGCCTACAAAAAGCTCTTTAAAGAGGGACTGAATAAACTGAAGCCGGGATTTATTCAACACCTGACGGGTTTCCACCATCACTGTTTTCACCAAACCGTTTTCTATCTGAAACACCAGCAACAGCCGGTCTCCCGACAGCTCAAGGAGCTGAATATCATCCACGACACCTTTCATGAACACCGGAGCCATCGCCACACCGATTTCATCTGTCATGGTCCCCAGCAGCCGCGAAGTGAGATTCAACAACATCTCAATATCAGAAGGGGTGCGATTCAGGGCTTCATGGATGGCGTGCTTAACAGAATCCTCCGGCTCCGGGGAAGCCATCAGGGTGTCAACATAATACTTGTATCCGCTGTTTGTTGGAATACGGCCCGATGATGTGAACGGATGAGTCAACACACCCCGCTTTTCGAGTCCCACCATGATATTCCGAACCGTGGCTGCCGAAATGTTCGGAATATACTTTTCCACAATCACCCTGGAAGAAACAGGCTGTGCCGTGGCAATATACTCCCGGATCACGCTGGCCAATACTTTATTTTCCAATTCTTTTGTCCGCACCATCTTTTATCTCATAATCATCATAAATGTTAATAAAATCATTGCTTTTTATCAAGTTGTAAAAGCACATCTCTTCCCGATGCAAAAGGAGTGTAACTTTATGATATTATTGATCTTACAAGTCCTGACCAATTTTCAGGCAGACTCAGATTTCCACATCATAGTCTGCATGGTGATACTCATAATTGGTGATATACCGGCTGATTTGTCCGGTGATATCATCCCGGACGGATTTAGCCGCCAGTTTCAGGGCATTTTTTATCGCCTTCGCTGTAGATCGTCCATGGCATTTAATAATCATTTTATCGAATCCGAAAATGGGTGCTCCGCCATATTCCTGATAATCAGTCACATCTCTTAACTTGCGAATCCCTCCGGATAACATAATGAGTCCCATTTTCCACAAAACATTCTGACGAAAAGCCTGTTTGCCAAGGTTTTTGGCTGAACTGGCCATTCCCTCCATTACCTTGAGGGTGATGTTTCCTGTTAGCCCTTCGGTAACAACCACATCTGCCAGTCCCTGCATAATCTGATCCCCCTCGATATTGCCGATAAAATTGATATCCGGAAGGGCTTTTAAAATCCTATGGGTCCGGGCCAGTTTTTCACCCCCTTTGTACTCTTCGGCCCCAATGTTCAGTAGTCCCACTGTAGGGTTTTCAATTTTCTTGATTTCCCGGGCGTACGTAGCCCCCATAAAAGCAAAGTGGACCAGATCGTGGTGGGAGTTATGGATATTAGCCCCTACATCGAGAAGAAGAGAAAATATATCCTGTCTTTTTTGGATGTTATGGGTGGGATAGCTAGCCGCCAGGGCTGCCTTGTGGACACCCAGGATTCTGGGAATATTTTTTGCCGCAGATAAAATCACGGCTCCGGTGCTCCCTGCGGACACCAAAGCATGGGCACACCCCTCGGAAATTTTTTGGGTAGCCAGAACTATGGATGCATCCGGTTTTTGATTTATGGCGATTTTCGGGTTTTCACCCATGGAAATCTGGTGGCTTGTATGAACAATCTCCAGCTGATCTGCATGATACTTATGTTTTTTTAACTCTTTTTGGATCGCTTTTTCATCGCCTATCAGGAGGACCTTCATAGGTGATTCTAGTGTTGTTTCTGCAGCGCCCTGGACCGTCACCGCCGGGGCATCATCGCCCCCCATGACATCCAGAGCGATTGTAATTTCATGTTCTTCCATAATTCACTTTCATCTTTTTCATCTTTCAATATCATTTAAATATACAGTTTCCCCTGATACTACACAAGTCGGCCTTGGGTTCCGTAATTTGAACGGTGATAACAGAACCGGATTAAACAGGAAATTCAATCGTTGTTTGGGTTCCCTGCCCCCCGTCAATAGTCATTTTCCCTTTGAGTTGGCTGACCAGAGTCTTAATCAGCATAAATCCCATACTTTTCTCCTTTCCGGGAGAAAAATCATCCGGAAGTCCGATTCCATCATCTTTAACAACAAAACGAATCTGATTGTCTGTTTGACGGATTTCTATGGTAATCGTCCCCTTTTCATGATTTGGGTACGCGTATTTCAGGGAATTTGTCAGTAATTCATTTAAAATGAGTCCCAGGCTGGCCGCCCGTTTTGTATCAAGTCTGACAGGATCCAGAAAGGTCTTCAGATGCAGGCGGTTGGATCCTACCGTGAAAGTCTTAAGAATATTTTCTGCCAGGGTTTGAATGTATTGGTTCAATTCAACAGATTCCGGATCACCGGTCAGGCTGAGGCGTTCATAAATGGCGGCCATGGAATGGATGCGATTACGGATATCCAGGAATATACCCCTGATGTCCGGATCCCGGATCTGCCGCATTTCCAGGCTGATCAGACTTGCAATAATATTCATATTGTTTTTCACCCGGTGCTGGAGTTCACGCATAAGCATTTCTTTCTGGTGAACGAGCTCCCTGAGGGATTCCTGGCTTCGAACCTGCTGGGTGATATCTCTGAAAACACTCAGCAACAAAGTATCACTGATAAAAGCGATAGAAACACCAAACCATTTCTGCTCTCCGTTCCACAGGGTGAAAGGGCGTGCAATATAGGGCTGGATGGTTTTATTTAAAAAGTTTTCTTTATACCGTTTTACAATTCTATCCTGTTCTTCAGGGTAATAAATAACGCCCAGAAATTGGCCTTCCAATTTCTCTTTCGGCATGCCCATCATCTCGCTGAAAGCGTCATTGACCATGACAATACGTCCCCTGGCATCGGTTAGTCGCATGCCGTCTTTAGACTGGTCCCATACAGAATGGAGGAGTTTTTCCGACTGTTTAAGGGATTCTTCCGTTTTTTTCTGCTCATCGATGTCAACATGTACACCGGCAGCCCTCAGGGGTTTTCCGGATTCATCCCTTTCCACAATCT
Source organism: Fidelibacterota bacterium 46_43 (assembly GCA_001509335.1). Classification (GTDB taxonomy): domain Bacteria; phylum Fidelibacterota; class Fidelibacteria; order Fidelibacterales; family Fidelibacteraceae; genus Fidelibacter. The sequence continues at coordinate 11,076 of LGGY01000006.1, read as the reverse complement.
GTCCCACATTCAGGATCCATTTCCAGGACCCATCGGCACAACGAAGCCTGTGCTCGATCCGGAAAAAATCTGTTTGTCCAGCTTCATGTTTCTGAATGATGCGGCTGGTTTTATCTCTATCATTAGGGTGGATCAGATTGAGAAAGGCGTTTTTATCTTTCTGAATCTCTTTCGATTCATATCCCAGCATTTCTGCCCAGGTGTTATTCCGGACTATGATTCCGGTTTTGAAATCCTGATCCCAAAGTCCGATACGGGCACTCTGAACGGCAATATTCAGACGGGTTTCGCTCTCTTTCAGCTTGTCTGTCGCCTTAACCAGTTCAGTTTTATCCCGGAAGATGGATAAAACCTGTTCCGGTTCACCCGGAATTTCCACAAAAGTATTATAAACCTCAAACCATCGGACGGTCCCGTCATGCAAAACATATTGATTCACCACATGGGGCAGAATAGTCCGTGTTTTAAAGCGTTCACAATACTTCTGCATGATACGGGAGGCTTCTTTTTGATATATGACCGACAGAGGTTTTCCGATAAGAGATTCCCCGGGTAAATGTACAAGCTCGGAAAATGCCGGATTGACATCGCGGATAATACCGTTGCCGTCCGTCAGACGCATGCCGTCCAGAGCACATTGCCAAACCTGGTGAAACTTTGCCTCACCGGCATTAACCCTGTTTTTTTCTCTTTCATCCATGGGATAACATGTGTTACAATTTTCTTTCTCACCGGAACGTTTATAATCATTTCCGGTTCCATATCCCGTAAGCACCAACTTTTCTTATAAAGCTAGTTAATGTAAGGCTTTCCTGCAAAAGATGTACTGACTATTTTTGCATTAAAATAACATCTTATAGCAATAAATAAGATCTTAATGATAAGACACTTTTTCCCAAACCCTGTTTCTATTAACAAATGGATCAAAAGCGAAGTGCTTGCCGGACGTTTCGGTTTTTTTTAAACAAATTCTCCTTAAAAAATTTCTCTTTTTCTCTTGACTCTATACATAGAAACATCTTAAACTCTCAGCAACAACAGGTTAGAACGATTATGCAAAATAAAACATACACAACTCTCAACAAAAACCAGTGGTGGAAAAGATACGGGAGTGGGAGGTGTGTGTTTTTGTAAAACATAACTGTTAACGAACAAAAAAAAATATACACAGCCCACTTCTTTAAGTGGGCTTTTTGCATGGTTACACAAAAATGGAAAAAACAGGTATCGCATGACATTTGACGAGTTCAGGAAGGCAGCGGCTCCCAAAACCATTATTCCCATCTATGAGCGGTTCAATGGGGATTTTGTCACCCCTGTAATTGTGTATTTGAAAATGAGACAACCGGGTCACCATTCATTTTTACTGGAAAGTGTTATAAAAGGCGAACACCTGGGCCGGTATTCCTTTATCGGCTTTTCTCCTTTTCATCTTTTAAAAGATACCGGCACCGGAATAACGGAAACCGGTCCCGGAGGAAAAAGCTCGTCCGAAGAAACTTCTTTCTTCGACCGATTGTCCGATCTTTTATCCCGGTATACGCCGGTTCACCGAGAAGGTCTTCCTCGTTTTACCTGTGGTGCGGTAGGATTTATCGGATACGAAATGACCCGGGAATACGAGACGCTTCCACCTCCTAAAAGTGATCCCATCGGAACAGACAACGCACTTATGGCCTTTTATAAAGACCTGATTGCCTTTGATCATTTTAAAAATGAAGTCATCCTCATTGCCAATGTTTTTGTGGATAACACCTCCGATCTTGCTGCTCTTTACAAAGATGCCCGGTTCCGCCTTACATCCATGCATGATAAAATCCGGACTGTATCGGAACTGAACACTTCCTTTACAGCCGTTCAGGAGAGCCTGTCTGCAAACTTTAAAAAAGAGACTTTTACCCGGGCGGTTACCCGGGCGAAGGAATACATCTATACCGGTGATATTTTTCAAACGGTATTGTCCCGGCGTTTTCACATGGATTTCAGGGGTGATGCCTTTCATGTCTACCGGTCCCTCCGCAATATCAACCCTTCCCCCTACCTCTTTTATCTGGATTGCGGCAGGTACCAGATCATCGGTTCTTCTCCCGAGCCTCTGATCCGATGTCAGGATCAAGAACTGGAAATCATACCCATAGCAGGGACTCGTCCCCGGGGAGAGAACCGGTCGGATGATGAAGCCAATGCCCGGGATCTGTTAAAGGATCCCAAAGAGCTGGCTGAACATGTCATGCTGGTGGATCTGGCCCGGAATGATATGGGACGTATTGCCGAATACGGCAGTATCAGAGTGGAAGACTTCCAGACTATAGAACGGTATTCCCATGTGATGCACATTATATCCCGGGTCCGGGGACGTTTACGGCCCGGATTCCACGCCATTGATGCTTTTAAAGCCGCTTTTCCCGCCGGTACAGTCAGCGGAGCGCCGAAAGTCCGGGCAATGGAAATCATTCACGAGCTGGAACCGGAAAAGCGGGGAATCTACTCCGGTGCCGTGGGATATTTTGATTATACAGGAAATTCCGATACATGCATTGCCATCCGAACCCTGATTGCCAAAGACAACAGGCTATACATTCAGGCAGGGGCAGGAATCGTTGCAGACAGTTTCCCCGAAAAAGAATATGAAGAAACGGGACATAAAGCCGAAGCCATGCTCAAAGCTATTGAAAAAGCGGGGGAGGGACTCCATGATTTTATTCATTGATAACTTCGACTCTTTCACCTACAACCTTGTTCAAATGTTCGGGAGCAGGGGTGAAAAGATACACGTCATCCGCAATAATGAGGCGGATATTGACTTTATCCGTCAGCTTAACCCCGACGGTATCGTCATTTCTCCCGGTCCGGGATATCCTGAAAAGGCAGGGATTTCCCTGACGGTTGTCCGGACATTTTACCGGGATATACCCATCCTGGGAGTCTGCCTGGGACATCAGTGTATCGCAGGTGCTTTCGGGGGAGAAATCATTCAGGGAAAAAAACCGGTTCACGGAAAAACATCGGAAATTTTTCATAATGGATACATCCTGTACCGTCATATCCCCTCTCCCTTCTTTGCCACCCGCTATCATTCTCTGGTTGCAGATCCTAAATCCCTCTCCCCTTCTTTATGCATCAACGCCCGGACAAAAGACGGCCTGATCATGGGAATCAATCACAGAGAATATCCGGTTTCAGGCGTCCAGTTTCATCCTGAATCCATTCTAACCTCCTTTGGAGAAACTCTGATTCATAACTGGCTGGATATGTTTATAACAAAGGAACCCTCTGAGAATAAACAACACATGGAGAAGCCATGGAAACATTAAAACCTTTTTTGGAAAAAATTGCCCAGGGCGAGGATTTATCACGCCGTGAGTCATCACAGGCACTGGAGAGAATCATCAGAGGGACCGTCACCCCGGGTGAAATCGGAGCCTTGTTAATGGGACTCCGGATGAAAGGGGAGTCGGTGGAGGAAATTTTAGGCTTTGTTGATACCATGGAAGCCAACATGGTGAGAGTCGATCTCACAATGGAAGATGCTATCGATGTCTGCGGAACAGGGGGCGATAAAAAACACTCGTTTAATGTTTCCACAGCCAGCGCTTTTGTCGTTTCAGCCGGAGGTGTCCCCGTGGCCAAGCACGGAAACCGGTCTGTTTCAAGCCGGTGTGGATCGGCAGATGTATTAGAAACCCTTGGAATCAATATCAACCTGGGCCCCGGTGAAGTATTGACCTGTATCCGGGAAACAGGCATTGGTTTTCTCTTTGCACCCCGCTACCATCCAGCCATGAAAGCTGTCCTTCCCCACCGGAAAAACCTGGGATTACGGACCATTTTCAATATGCTGGGACCGCTCACGAATCCGGCAGGAGTCCGGCGTCAGTTAGTGGGGACCTATAACCGTGAAACGGCGAAGAAACTGGCAGAAGTCATGCTTATGAAAGGACACACCAAAGCCTGTACGGTTCACAGTGATGACGGCTACGATGAAGTCTCTCCCTTTGCGTCCAATTATATTTATGAAATCGATAACGGACATATCCGGGAATATATGTATCAGCAAAAAACACCTCCCGTTAATAACATGGATGCCATCTATGGAACGGACAGCCGGTATAATGCCCAAAAAATTACCACCTTGCTGTCCGGTGAAAAAAATTCTGCCCGGGATATGATTGTACTGAATGCCGCCTTTGCCTTTTACGTGGCAGGAAAGGTTACCACCATCCCCGAAGGTATGGGACTGGCGGAAGCGATAATCGACAGCGGAGCCGCACTGGCTAAACTCAATGCCCTGCGGAAGATTAGTCAGAGCTATACAGTATAAATCTCACAAAGACACACATCCATATCCTGACAGGAGTCATAATGACAACCCCCGTACTTACATCCCGGCATCATCATTTTCTGAATGACATCCTGAGCCGCAAACAACAGGATCTTGACCGGAAAAAAACTGAAATTCCCATAAGCCGCCTAAAGAAAACAGCCATGGTCATGAGCGAGACCCGATCCTTATACCGTCACATGACAAAGGGCACCGCTTTTCATTTTATCTGTGAAATAAAAATGGCGTCTCCATCCCGGGGAATCATCCGTAAAGATTTTAACCCGGTTCACCAGGCCCGGTTCTACGAAAAGGGCGGTGCTTCTGCAGTTTCGGTTCTCACGGAAGAACATTTTTTTCGGGGACATCCCGATCATGTACGACAGGTCCGGCAAACGATTTCTCTGCCCATTCTTTATAAGGATTTTATCATTGATCCATACCAGGTTTATGAAGCCAAAGCTGCCGGTGCGGATGTTATTCTGTTGATTGCAGCCCTTTTATCGAATAAGAAAATCCGGGAGCTCAGCGACACGGCGGAGGCTTGCGGTCTGGAAATCCTCTTCGAGCTGCACAACCGGGAAGACCTGGATAAGATTCCGGCGGTACAACACCTGATTCTGGGAATCAACAACCGGGATTTACGGACTTTCCAGGTTGATCCGGAGATCTCTTTCATTCTGAAACCGTATCTTCCGGAGAAGATTCCTGTGATCAGTGAAAGCGGTATTAAAAACCCGGATCTTTGCCGCAGACTGGCCGTCAGTGGTTTTCGCGGAGCCCTTGTCGGAGAATCCCTCATGCGGGCAGAAGATCCGATACCCTTATTGAACGCTTTTCTATCCGCTGTGGAGGGAACCAAGGGATGACTCAATTAAAAATCTGTGGCTTCACCTCCCGCACAGATGCACTTCAGGCTGTAGAATACGGCATTTCAATCCTTGGCTTCATATTTTATCCCGGCAGTCCCCGCTATATCACGCCTGATAAGGCCGCAGACATCATCCGGCATCTTCCCTTTTATACCACTCCCGTCGGCATACTGGTACATCCGGTTGCAGAGGATGTCATCACCCTTCAGAAATATACCGGCTGCCGGGCCATGCAGGTTTATGAACCGAAGGATTTTGAATCCTTTCATCCCTTTCCTTTTCCCGTTATCTGGGCATTCCGGAGCACGGAACGTGTAAAAAAAGCATTAATTCAAAATTTAAAAACACCGGATATGCTTTTAATTGATTCCTTTTCCAAAAAGGGATACGGGGGTACGGGAAAGGTTTTTGACTGGAAAACAATTCCCGGTTCAATTCCCCGGGATAAACTGATCCTTGCCGGGGGAATCACCGGTGAAACGATTCGGGATGCCCTGGTAGAAGTCCACCCTGCAGTCATCGATATCGCCGGCGGCTCGGAATCAGTCCCCGGTGAAAAAGATTTTCAAAAAATCCGGACATTGATTTCACGTGTTCATGCTTTTAACATGGAACAGCTTGGAAAAAACGAGAAAAAAACAGACACAAAAGCGGAGATCATCCATGACATCCATTCATAAAGGATATTTTGGTCAATACGGCGGTTGCTTTGCCCCGGAGGTCCTACGGCCGGCGCTGCAGGAACTGGAACTGGCCTTTCACACCTTCCGAAAAAACAGGGATTATCAAAAGCAGTATCTATCCGACCTGAGAGAGTATGCAGGGAGACCCACACCTCTCTATTATGCCGAAAATCTGACCCGGCATTATGGCGGAGGACGCATCTATTTAAAAAGAGAGGATTTGTGTCACACCGGTGCTCATAAAATCAATAATACGCTGGGACAAATCTTACTGGCGCAATTCATGGGAAAAAGGCGGATTATTGCCGAGACGGGGGCAGGTCAGCATGGCGTTGCCACAGCCACTGTAGCTGCAAGGGCAGGCCTTGAATGCCGTATTTACATGGGGACGGAAGATATGGAGCGCCAGAAACCCAACGTAGACAGAATGCAGATGCTGGGAGCTGAGGTTATGCCGGTTCATGCAGGGACTAAGACCCTGAAGGATGCCACAAATGAAGCCCTGAGAGACTGGATCGCCAACAGTGACACCACACATTACATTATCGGGTCTGTAGTGGGTCCCCATCCCTTTCCCCTGATTGTGCGTCACTTTCAGAAAATTATCGGGGAAGAGGTTATAAAACAGGTTAACAAAAAGGAAAAACGGCTTCCGGATATTTTACTGGCCTGTGTCGGTGGCGGAAGCAATGCCCTTGGCCTTTTTTATCCCCTGTTAAAATATCCTGACGTGGAAATGATCGGAGTGGAAGCGGCAGGATGCGGTCTGGACACAGGCAAACACGCTGCCTCTCTCACGAAAGGACGGACAGGCATCTTTCACGGTATGAAGAGTTATCTTCTGCAGGATTACGATGGCCAGGTCCAACTGGCCCACTCCCTTTCCGCCGGACTGGATTATCCCGGAGTGGGACCGGAACACAGTTATTTATTTGAAACCAGGCGGGCACGTTATGTTAGCGTTACTGACGAAGAAGCACTGAACGCCGCATTTCTATTGTGCCGTCTGGAAGGCATCATTCCTGCCCTGGAAAGCGCACATGCCCTGGCCTTTCTGGAAAACACAGCTCCCAATACAGAAAAAGAGACAGTTATTATCGTTAACCTCAGCGGCCGGGGAGATAAAGATATGCTGGTCTATTCACAATACCCTAAAAAGAAAGGACACTTATGAATCAAGCACTGAATACCCTAATCCGTGATAAAAGAGCTACCGGGGACTCACTGCTCTCTATCTACGTCACAGCCGGATATCCTCATCTCCGCGATACCCCCCGGATCATCCTGGAGTTGGATAAAGCCGGTGTTGATTTTATCGAACTGGGGATTCCCTTTTCCGATCCCATGGCTGACGGGCCGGTTATCCAACAAGCTTCTCAAACCGCATTAACCAATGGGTTCCGGCTTTCACATACCTTTGAAATTCTGAAAGAAGTCCGTCAGTTTTCGTCCATCCCCATCCTTTTAATGACCTATCTCAACCCTGTCTATCGCTATGGTGTGGAGACCTTTTTGCAGCAGGCAAGCGTGTGGGGCGCCAACGGACTGATTATTCCGGATCTTCCCCTGGAAGAAAGCAGACTCTTTAATCCCCTGTTTAAAAAATTCAATCTGGACCTGGTTCATCTTCTTCCCCCCAATGCATCTTCCGAACGGATTGCGGCCATTGACAGGGACAGTACCTCCTTTATTTATGCTGTTGCCTATAAAGGGGTCACCGGCCGGAAAAGCCGTCATGACACAGAAATTCTCTGGTTTTTAAAAAAACTGAAACAAACGCTGCAACACCCTTTCCTGGTGGGGTTTGGGATCCGATCCCGGGAAGACATCGCTTTTTATACACAGTATGCCGACGGGGTTATTATCGGAACCGCCTTTATCAAACATCTTGAAAAAATCCCGTCTGATAATCTGGCTCCGAAAATCCGGGAATTCATTCAAACCCTCACTCCATTCTCATTGCCGGAATAAGTCATTTTTTCTTGCTTCTTAAACCCATTCAAAGTAAAATAACACGATTTTTGAGAAACGCGAGAGTAGCTCAGTGGTAGAGCCCCACGTTGCCAACGTGGCTGTCGCGAGTTCGAGTCTCGTCTCTCGCTCTGAAAGGCCCCGAATGGGGCTTTTTTAATACCTCAAATTTATTTATCATTGACCTGTACCAAAAAAGGGAGTGATTATGCGTCACCTGTCATTATCCATCGTTATAACCGCCATTCTTCTATCCGTCCTATTCACGGGATGTGAAAAGGATTCCACTTCACTTTACGACCGTTATGTCGGCTGGATTCATACGTCAAAAGAGGAGAAACTGCTCCACCGGATGGATGATCTCATTCTTGAGATCCAACAACAAGGCGAAGCGAGTCCCGAAGCATTGAAAGATCTCATGGATTTAAGTCGTTTGGGCACGGAAATAGGGGATGCTCACCGTGCGTTTGAAGCGGGACTTCGGGCACAATCCATGGCAGAAGTTCTTTACGGACCCAAAGATGAGAAAACCATCCGTATATACATACAACTTGCTGATTTCGCCATGACCCTGGGAGAACCCCGTCTGGCAAAAAATTATCTGGATAAAGCCATGACGGCAACTGCCATGGCTCATCAAGAAAATTATCTATTGCTGGCGGATATCTACAGACGGTACGCTGAAGTGAACCAGGCTTTTCAACGTATGGATGACGCCGAAGCGCTCTATTTCAAAGCCATTGGACTCGTAGAAAAAGCCGATTCCAATCATGTGATGATTGCTGATATCGAAACCCGGCTGGGCATACTGAAGGAGTCTCAGGAAAAATATGAGACAGCCGAAAAATTTTATCGCAAAGCATTGGCTATGGTGGATAATCTCAGGGGGGCAGGCAGTCTGCAATCTGCTTCCCTCCATAATAATCTGGCTTCTGTCTGCTTTATGACCAACCGCCCTGAAGAAGCCATATCCCACCTGAACAAAGCCCTGAAAATCTGGAAAAAAGAAAAGGATTCCCAGATAAAACAGGCTGAAATTCACAGCAATCTGGCGGAAATTTACCGGGCTATGCAGGACATGGATAAAGCGGAAAAGGAGTATGACATTCTTTTAAAACTCATGAAGGACATCCCGGAAACCATACCCCTTTACCCTGCCCTTCTTTTAAACCTTTCCCATTATTACACCCAGATAGATCAGGAAGAAAAAGCAGAAGCCTTCAAAGCCAGAGCCCGTGAAATCCAGAAAATCCTCCGGAATCAATACCTGGAGAATGTATCAACGCTGGAAACTAAATTTAAACGCATTCCCGGAATGGAAATCAAATAGGATGAACATGAAAAGATTTATTTACAGTGTTTTATTACTCATCGGATGCAGTGTTTACCTACAGAGTGCCGAGGTTGATGGACTGATACTCCGGCCTCGTGCTTACAGGGGACATATTATTTTTACAGACAACCGGACATCCGCGTTGTATACCGTGGAAGATGGTGGCATCCAAAAACTGGCCGAAGGGCGTGGAATCGGATATCATATAACCCAATCACCGGTTGGGAATGTCATCGGAACAAAAATTATTTTGGATAACGGATTGCAGGTGCCGGTCCTGTATGACCTAAAAAAAAATGAGATCATCCATCTGCAGGCCCCGGTTTCCCAGGCCGGCCAGGTTTCTTTTACCCGGGACGGGGTGGCTGCCTGGTCTTCCGGGCGCCGTTTAAATCTCTCTGACGGACGTTCCTGTGATCTTCCAGCCTATGCAAATCTGACACCTGTCTCCCCTGATGGAAAATGGGTGGTTTCCAATGATGATTCGGATCAACTATGGCTGACGGATATCGGGAGCGGAAAACACATACGGGTATCTCCGGCCCTGGAAGAAGCCTTTTACAACCCCCAGTGGAGTCCTGATGGAAAATCCGTGCTTTTTTCCTCCGTTGGAGGAACTCTTTGGGTTTATTCTTTGGAAAGGGGAACTGCCCATCCACTGACAGAGGGACAATCAGCCGTATGGAAAGATTCATCTACTATCCTTTTTCACCGGATTGAAGTACAGGAAGGCAAAGCTGTGAATGCAGACCTTTATGCCTGTGACATTCAAAAAGGGACGATAGAAAACCTCACAAAGACACCAGACCGTTTTGAAATGGATCCTTTCTGGGATGAAACGAAGCAGCGAATTATCTTTCACACCCAGAAGGATGGTTCCATCGCCGCCCTTTCAAACACCAAGGGAGAATCCATCCTGCACACACTGGACACACCGCTATCGGTCACCTACTATCCACCGGTTCGTTCATCCAAGGGAGCTGTTTATTATGAGATCCCCTATGTCAATCAGGTGTATGATCCGCCGGACTGGTTTGGTGCCGGCTCGGCAGCCTGTGGAGGAACATCGGCGGTGATGTGCCTGGCCTATTACGGCACGATCACGCCCTGGCCGACAACCGCCTCCAGACCCTACCCCCATGAGAGTCCATACGGACGGTACATTTGCGACAAATACTATACTATCCTCGGATATTACATGGACCGGATCGGATACAGCCGGGGTAATTACGGATGGGGAGCTTTCGGTTACATCACCCAGAATAACTGGTCCGACACCAAAGGGTATATGGCTGAATATGCCTGGAAAAACGGGATGGCCAATAAGCCTGTGGACTGGACTCCGACCCGTGCAGAGGTTATTCAGCAGGTAGATGAACGCATGCCCTTTGTTCTACTGAATTCCCTCACCAGTTCCGGACATTACATTACAACTATAGGTTATGAAAACAGTTCGGCTACAACCCTTATTTTTAACGACCCCTACGGAAATAAAAACACCCCCGGTTATCCCAGCTATGACGGTGTCCTGGCACGCTACGACTGGCCGGGGTATAATAACGGGTATCAGAATTTGAATGAAACACATTGTTTTATTTATTTTCAAAGTGATATTCCACAAAAAACCGACATTGCCTTAGAAAATTTAAGTAATATTTGTGATACTCTTATCACTGGATCTATGATATTAAATGAAATTCTAATATCTAATAAGGGTGATACATTATTTAAACCAACAAAAGTAAAATATAAATTATATGACTATGGAGTGAATAACTTAAACATTGATACTGTTTTTTATACTGAAATTATTAAATCTATGTTCCCCAATAGTAAAATGCATTTTAAACATTATTTGCAACTCCCGGACTCTCTGGTCAGTGACACCTATTTGTT
>LGGY01000228.1 GCA_001509335.1 Fidelibacterota bacterium 46_43 | reverse complement strand
GGGGAGGCCAGGCTCACAAAGGAGACCCATCATGAGTTTCACATATAAACCGGTAGATGCCGGGGATATTGAGTTTTTAAAATCGGTCTGTGATCCGGATCGGGTGATGACAGGTGAAGCAATTCATGAGGATTACAGTCACGACGAGCTGGCAGGCATACGACGCTATCCGGAGGTAGTTGTGGAAGTGGAAAGCCGGGAAGAAGTTGCAGAGATCATGAAATACGCCTGGAAAAATCAAATTCCTGTCACTCCCCGTGGACAGGGCACCGGATTGGTTGGAGCAGCGGTGCCGGTTAAGGGAGGTATCCTCCTAAGCCTGGTAAGGATGAATAAAATCCTTGAACTGGATGAAGACAATCTGACCCTGACTGTTGAACCGGGGGTTTTGCTGATGGAAATCTCAAAATACGTGGAATCCCATGATCTTTTTTATCCTCCCGATCCCGGAGAAAAAAGTGCCACCATTGGAGGAAATATCAATACCAACGCCGGTGGAATGCGGGCTGTGAAATACGGAGTCACCCGGGATTTTGTCCGGGGACTTGAAGTTGTGCTTCCCAATGGTGAAGTCGTGAAAATGGGTGGTAAAATTGTAAAAGACAGCTCCGGTTATAGTTTGAAGGATTTAATCATTGGGTCTGAGGGAACTCTTGGGATTGTGACGGCTGCCATCCTGAGGCTTTTACCCCTGCCCCGGATTGCCATCAGCCTGCTGATTCCCTTTCCAACCCTGGAAACAGCAATTGAAACCGTGCCAAAAATCATCAAATCCAAAAATATTCCCACAGCTATTGAATACATGGAACGGCGGGTGATTCTGAATGCCGAAGATTATTTGGGAAAGAAATTCCCGGATGCCACATCCGATGCCTATCTTCTGCTGACCTTTGACGGAAATACCCGGGAAGAAGTGGAAAAGCAGTACGAAAAGGTTGCCCATATCTGCCTGGATGCCGGTGCCCTGGATGTTTTCATTTCAGATACCCAGGAAAGGCAGGATTCGATCTGGAGTGCCCGGGGTGCTTTTCTGGAAGCCATCAAGGCATCCACTACGGAAATGGATGAATGCGATGTGGTGGTTCCCCGAAAAAACGTCGCGACTTTTATCCGTTACACCCGCCAGATAGAAAAAGAGCTGGATATCCGCATTGCCAGCTTTGGTCATGCCGGAGATGGAAATCTCCATGTCTATCTGCTGAAGGATGAGATGGATGATGAAACCTACAGTAAAAAGTTGAAGACTGCCTTTGACCGGTTGTATCAAAAGGGTGAAGAGCTGGGAGGTCACGTATCGGGTGAACATGGTATTGGTTATGCCAAAAGAGAATATCTTAAAAAAACCGCTGGTGATATCTACATGCAGCTTTTACGCAACATAAAAACAGCCTTTGACCCAAAAAACATCCTCAATCCGGAAAAAATCTGCTGTTAAAACAGAGAGACACAGTTCCCTGCGTCTCTCCAAACCTTCATCAACGTCTAAACATCTGAACGTCTAAACGTCTGATTATCCCTCCTCCTTTTTCCCGAAATCAGGACTAATGGGCAGATAGCGAATCAGCAGGAAGCCGGGTATCGTTGCCAGTACGACCCAGATAAAGAAATTCTGGTAGCCCACAATTTCCTGGATCCATCCACTGATCATTCCCGGAATCATCATACCCAAAGCCATAAATCCGGTACACACGGCGTAATGGGCGGTTTTAAACTTACCTTCGGCGACGGAGATCATATACAGCATATAGGCGGTAAAACCAAATCCATAGCCAAATTGTTCAAGTCCGACACAAAAAGCCACAACAAAGGTACTGGTCGGCAGGGCTGTGGACAGGTAAATATATACGGCATTTGGAATATTCATGGCAATTGCCATCCACCAAATCCAGTATTTGAGTCCATGTTTGGCTGCGGCGAAGCCGCCCAGGATTCCGCCCAGGGTAAGCATAAGAAGACCGACCGTTCCATAGATAAATCCATATTCCTGCGTTGTCAGCCCCAAACCTCCGGCTTCCTGGGCATCCAGAATAAAGGGTGCCGCCAGTTTTACCAACTGGGATTCACCCAGGCGGTATAACAGGAGAAAGGCAATGGAAATCCCTATTTTTTCCTTTGTGAAAAAATCTTTAAAGGTCCCGAAAAAATTCTTCATGAATTCAAGAAGGGAGCCTTGTTTTCGTTCTTCCTCCACATTTTTCGGCAAAACAAAGAGATGATACACGGCAAAGAACATAAAAAGAGCAAAGAGGACAATGAAGGTGACGGACCAGCTTAGCACAATATTGCCGCTGTTTGCCTCAAAGGTAGCAAATTCCCTTTGATCAAGTTTGGGATCCAGCTGGATCAACGCCATGGCCGGCTGATCCCAGTTCTCACGGGTAAACACAAAGCGGTTACCTTCCACCAGATTGATATTTTTACTACCCGTATTCCGGCCGAAGGTAATAACCACTTCTTCATCATCTTTCTCCGGTGCTTTATTCAGGCGGAAAAAGACGACCCCCATATTTCCGGCTTTTTGGAGGACAGGTTTGGGCTTTTCACCGAAACGGTTCTTCAGGGTTTGTTTCAACGGATCTGCTACATAAACAGACCACCAGGAAGGTGATTCTTCTTTCACGACTTCCTTTTCCTTCGGCTGACCGTGAGCCAGATTCCAGGCCTTTACAGCTGCTTTGATGGAATCAGCCCTGGTTGTGAGGATGGGTTCAGCGTCTATCACAACTTCCTCAGGCCAGCTGACAATCGATAACTCAGTTGTATCATCGATGGCGGGCATATCCTCCACAGTAGCCATGGTATATACATCCGGGGAGACATCGGAATACGCTTTCAATTCTACGGAATCCAGTCCACTGTTACTTTCAATCAATCCAGCCAGAATAATCAGCAAACCCTGTCCTGTCAGCATGGCTAAACGGTAAAAAGTGCTCCGGATCCCGACAAACCAGGCTTGTTGATGTTGGTCCAGGCCGATCATATACAGCCCGTCCGCCGCAATATCATGGGTGGCAGAGCTGAAGGCCATAAGCCAGAAAATTCCTATGGTGATTTTAAAGAAATTCGGGAGTGGAATGGTGAGGGCGATACTGCCCAGCGCGGCACCGATAATAAATTGCATAGCAAGGACCCAGAACCGCTTTGTTTTCAACACATCCACAATGGGGCTCCAAAAGGGTTTTATCACCCAGGGTAGATAGAGCCAGCTGGTATAGAGAGCAATTTCAGCATTTGAAATCCCCATTTTTTTATACATCACCACCGTGACATACATAACAATGGCGTAAGGGAGTCCTTCAATATAGTATAGTGATGGTATCCACCACCAGGGAGACCGGCCTTTTGTGCTTTTTTCCGTCATGTCAAATCCCATTTTTTTTAGTAAATTTTTATCAAGCGCAATTTACATGAAATGAAAAGTGAGAACAAGCCAAGAGCTTAGAAATTACCGGACAGAAATCCGGGGGTTCTTCCATCCACCCATTCTTTCAACCTTTCCATTTCAAGGATCACCAGTCA
>LGGY01000146.1 GCA_001509335.1 Fidelibacterota bacterium 46_43 | reverse complement strand
TCCGGCCGTGCATTGGGATGTGACGGCGTGGAATTTAATGGACAAATCCGTCCCCATAACCGGATCGTACGCTACGAAATTGAAATCCGCCGGTTTAGTGAGATCAGAGAAACCGGAGCCATGATTGCCGTGGGCAATGGGAAAGTGTTTGTGGATGACGAACAGGTTTATGTTATGAAAAATGCCAAAGCCGGCATTTTTAAGGATATTGCCTATTCAGATTATCCAATCCGGTCCGATCATGCCATTGGAGGATTACCACCCCACGAAGAATCACACCTTGACAAGATTCTTAAACGGTTCAGGAGGAACGATGGACAGTAAACAAGCTCCTGCGCATATCAGAGAAAAAGTCCTGGAAAACATGCCTCAAAAACACCCCTTCCGGTTTGTTGATGCGATTTATACTCTGTCTACAGAAGAAATCAGCGGAGAATACCGGATAACCGGTGATGAATTCTTCTTTCCAGGACATTTCCCCGGAAGACCCACTATGCCTGGCGTGATCCTGATTGAAGCTATGGCACAGGTTTCAGTGGTGGCTTTGGGGATATATGGAACTATGGTGACCGGAGGAGATCTGAATAAGGTAACTCTTTTTACGGAATGTGATATAGAATTCTTTAATGTGGTTTCGCCGGGAAGCAAAATTTTAATTCATGGAAAAAAGATATATTTCAGGCGGGGTAAAATCAAAAGTAAATCATGGGTGACCCTGGAAGACGGAACATTAATAGCCCGGGGACACCTTGCCGGAATAGGAGCAGATGTATGAATCATAGACGTGTTGTTGTGACCGGGCTGGGAATCATAGCCCCCAATGCCCATGGCATACAGGATTTTGAAAAAGCCTTAAGGGATGGAAAAAGCGGAATTCGTTTTCTTCCTCATCTGGAAAAACTCAGGTTCGGATGTCGTGTCGGAGGGATTCCCGAAAATCTTGATCAAATATCTGAAGAATACTTTCCGGCGGATATATTGCATGTGCTTAATGAGTCTATGCGCTATGCAGGTATTGCAGCTCTTGATGCCTGGACAGATGCCGGTTTACACATCCCTTTACCAGACGATGACCGGGTCAACTGGGATTCGGGTGCCATTGTTGGGACCGGTATTGGAGGTGCGGACACTCTGGGTGTCATCATTCCGAAAGTGAATGAGGGGCGGACGAGAAGGTTGGGATCCGCCGTTGTGGAACAAACCATGTCCAGTTCTGTTTCAGCACGCTTGAGTGGACTCCTGGCCCTGGGGAATCAGGTGACGACCAATTCCAGTGCCTGTTCGACAGGGACGGAAGCTGTTATTATGGGATATGAACGCATTCGTGAAGGCAAAGCAGATAAAATGTTATGTGGCGGGGCCGAAGGATCTTCTCCCTATATATGGGCTGGCTTTGATGCCATGCGTGTCCTGAATACAGGGAAAAATGAAGCGCCTGAACAGGCATCCCGCCCCATGAGCGCCACTGCCGGAGGATTTATTCCAGGTGCAGGAGCCGGTATCCTCCTCCTTGAAAGTCTGGACAGCGCTCAACAGCGGGGAGCCCGGATTTACGGAGAAATTCTGGGAGGTGCCGTCAATTCCGGAGGCCAGAGAAATGGCGGAAGCATGTCCGCCCCAAACAGTGAAGGCGTTCAGCGATGTATCCGTGCAGCACTACATCATGCGGGTATCGGATCCGAAGATGTAGATGTTATTAACGGTCACCTGACTGCAACAATGGCTGATCCTTTGGAGCTCGCCAACTGGGCAGCAGCTCTGGAAAGAACTCCCAGTGATTTGCCCTATATCCATTCAACGAAATCGTTGGTGGGACACTGTCTTGGAGCCGCAGGAGGGGTTGAATGTGTTGCTTCCCTCCTCGAAGTACATAAAGGATTTATTCATGGCTCAATCAATTGCGAGGATTTACATGAAAAAATTCAGCCGTATGAAAAGCGGGTTGTACATCACACAATAGAAAAAGATTTTAAAACCCTGATCAAAGCCAGTTTTGGTTTTGGTGACGTTAATTCATGTGTCGTTTTTCAGAAATATGAAGGATAAAAATTCAAATAAAATAACGATGAAAGCCTACAAAGGAGAAAACCATGGAAGAAAAAGTCATCTTTGAGAAAGTCCTCGAGATTCTCAAACCCTATGTGCGTGAAGCAGAAGACTTGAAAACTGCTACGAAAGAGACGGATATTTTAAATGATCTGAAAGTAAATTCTTCCCGGCTGGTAGACATAATTCTGGCCATTGAGGATGAATTTGATATTGAAGTCTCGGACGATGAGGCCGATGAGGTTCAGACAATCGGCGATGCTGTTTCTTTGATCACAGGGAAAATTTAAACCCGGTCAGAGTATCATGAATAGTACCCATTCACTTCAAATAGACCCGGCTGCTAACAGCCGGGTCCTGTCTGTCATGAAACAAAAGAATTTACAAAAGATTTCTGTTCCCTTCAGAATACGCTTCCGCTGTACGATACAAAAATGGATTGATTGGATCTGTTTTCCCCTTCTGGCCCCCCTGATCATTTTTATCCTGAAGTACAAACGGAAAAACCGGATCAAGGATTTAAAAAAAGTACGGATGCTGTTTAAACGAATTGCAGGAGAAAGCAACATCCCTACCCTCATTTGTGCCAATCATCTGACGAAAGTGGATTCCATTTTCATTCATTATGCCTTTGCATCGCTTCCTTACTATTGGCGTCATTTCAGGCTTTTTTCCTGGAACATTCCTGCCAAAGAAAATTTCTGGACAAGTCCATTGGACCGACTTGTGACGTATCTTGGAAAATGTATCCCTATTGTTCGGACAGGTACTCCGGAACACCATAAGGAAGTCCTGGATACACTTCGGTATCTCCTTGCCCGTGGTGAATTGTGCACCGTTTTCCCTGAAGGTGGCCGAAGTCCAAATGGCCGAGTGGATGTTCAAAATGTCCGCTATGGGGTAGGAACGATTTTAAATGGCTTGCCTGACTACCGGGTTCTCTGTGTGTATATGCGTGCTGAAAACCAAAAAGAAATGACAGATATGCCTCCGAAAGGGGATACTCTTTATTTTGATTTTAAAGTCATCACACCCCAAAGTATGCAGACAGGCAGACGTGCCGAACGAGATATTTCACGGACTATTATCGGAAAGATCAAAGAAATGGAAGATCTCTATTTTGAAAAGCATAAACCATAACATCCCTCTTGTTCTTGGGAATGACATTGTGGATTTAAGTCAAACCGATACTCAGGAATTCCATCCCCGTTTTCCGGAGCGTACTTGCACATCTTCTGAACTAAATTATCTGAGCCGATGGCCTCTGGGAAGTCCTGAACGTATTGAAAAACTTTGGATGATATGGAGCGTAAAAGAATCAGCTTATAAAGCTTACAAACAATATAAACCGGACATGTCCGGATGGTGGAATTCCTTTGAGGTGATGCCTGAAAAGGGTCAAGTTCTTTGTCATGGTGAACTTTTACTAAATGTGAACACAGAAAAGGGATTTGGCGGTAAGGAAGGAAACATACCCTATATTCACACCTTGGTCTATTCACCTTCTCTCACGCTTGAACAAATAAAAAGGGATGTAACATGGATGGATACGGATCTGGACCATTCCAAGGCCGTGAGAGACTTTACCGTCCGGAAGCTCTTTGGGGTTAGATTAAAGCCTGAAACAATCGATTGGTCCAAAGAGGAATCAGGTGCTCCGGTACTTAAAGTCAATCAGGAATCTTTGAATGGATGTCTTTCATTAAGTCACCACGGCCGCTTTGTAGCCTTTGCAACAAATTATATTGTTATTGAAAATAACTATAATTAAATATTTTAATACCGTATGCTGAATAAACCGATATACAACCTTCCCATTTTGGTTTTATCCGCTATGCCTTTGTCCGTGAACACAGGCTTTTTCTGTATTTCATGCCCGCTGGTATATGAAAGGCAGGGTTTCCATCCCGCTTACGCTATAAACTATATGCAGGGCTCTCTTCAGATTCTATAGGCTATTTGATCCATGTGTTTGCACATACCCCTAGGGCTTCTGGATGTATACGTGGATGACAGTACAAGACCAACGATGAACTTTTATTCCGTGTGGGCCAGATGAAAGTTCCTCTCAGTGATTCCAATTTAAAAAGTCCAGCTTCTGCCATACTACCGGCCTTTGACGCGTCAGATTACGCCACCTATCCGTGATATCGGGATCCAGGGCTGCGGTCTCCGGGAACCCGGGGTTTTATATTTTTTGACGGTCTGTTTAACGGAGAAGGATATAATGCAGTGTATGCAGATGAAAATTTAAGTGGCGGCTTGCGGAGGGGGGGCAAGCCCCCCTGTACGATAAACATAAAATATCTGTTTCATGAAATCCCGGCATACTCGAGGCACGTATATCAAGGGTGCTTATTTCTGGTCTCTAGTGAGCGTTTTGAAGCCGACAGTGAAGTTGTGTTGTTAAACCGAAAGAGGAAACGCTCTAAATCTTTTTACGTGTTTACAAAACAACATTTGTGACAAATAATCCCCGGTTTGGCTTCTTTGATACGGCCTTTCTTTTTTGAACATCTTGACGAAGCTGTTTTTGTCAAAACAAGCCAATTGACGACAGGATGTACTTTCCATTTGGATAAAAATGCCCTGAATATTTTCCTGGTCGATTACAGCCATCAAATGGATGATCACAGGGATAAAGTCTTCACTTCTTTGCTTCAACTAACCTGGTAAAACCTGCTTATTTTATATTCAACGTTTTTTCAAGGTTTAAAAGTTGATGATCCAATTGATTGAAGCGCTGTTTTTCCAATACTGTCGGCCATGGTGTTCTTTTATCTGATAAATAGGATTTCAGAAGCTCTTCCGTTTCAGATGAAGTAGCTGATACCTTTTCCAGATTGTTTAGCAGATCATTCAGAGCCCTTTTTTCTTCCATGAGCCTTTCCTGCTCTGTTTCAAGTTCATTTTTTATTTGCCGAACTTCGGATATTGCTTTCGATAGATTGATTTTTGCATTGGCGATTTCGATGGAAATGGATGTGGATTGCCAGGCAATTCCCAAAAGTCCCAGAGTAGCCACAATCATGCAAAAACTCAAAGAAATCCAAAAAAACCGCGGAATGTTAGTTGGTGTCATCTAAAACCCTCCTTTTCAATATTTGCTAATCGAACATGTCCGGACATGTTATTTAAGAACCATTCTTATGCAGTATCCTTACGAATTGTCATATAATAAGTCACGCCACCGCCAAGACTGATGAGTGCCGCGGCAAGAGATGCATATTGATAATTGCCGAAGATATCCGATAGCCATCCTCCTACCAAAGGACCGGTTATTCCGGCGATGCCATATCCAAGGAAGACCCATGGATAGACTTTCCCCACATTGGATACGCCAAAGAGCTGGGCTGTTTCTTTTGCAAAGAGGACAAAGTTGGAACCAAAGGAGAAGCCGGTAATCAGAGAGAGTAAGATAAAAAGCAGGCTGTTCAGGGGAAGAAATCCCAAAAGAAATGTGCTGATGCCTAATGATCCCAGAGCTAGCAGAACCAGTAATCTGTTAGAGAAAAAATCACTCAACCAGCCCCATACAATTCGTCCGGTAAAATTTGCGATGGAAAAAAGAATAATTGTGGCAGCGAGAATTTGTTCAGGTATCGCATGAACGAGGCCCATGGGTTTCAGGTTGCCGATCACCATTAGACCTGAAAACGTACCGCAAAATAAAGTGATGAGTAAGATCAGATATTTTTTTTCTTTCAGGAAACCAGGTTTCAGGGGAACTTCGACTCCTGATTGTTCGGGAACGGTATAAAAAAGAGCCATGAACAGGAGGATAATTCCAAATGCAATTCCGATTATCGAAAATATATTCAGGGCATGGTACCCTTTAGAAAAAAGGGATTCTGCCATCAGGGTGACGACGACAGCCCCACCACCGAATCCTGCTGCTGCAATACCGGCAATGAGTCCTTTCTTTTCCGGGAACCATTTAACAGGGATGGTCAGCGCCATCAAATATCCAAATCCGGTAGCAATCCCGCTGAATATACCGATTCCCAAAAGGATCAGAAAAAAATTTCCATTGGAGATCCCGGAAAGACCATATCCCAGAAAAAAGAGAAGAGCCGAAATGATTGCCAATTTTTTGGCATCGATTTTCTGTTCCAGAGAACCAGCCCAGATCATGGATAAGGCGAAAACTGCAATGATAAGTCCAAAAATCAACTGGGTCTGGACACTGCTGAGACTGTAATCTGTTTTAAGGGAAGGGACGAAAACGCTCCAGGCGTAAATTCCGCCCAGGCATAACATGGATAAAAATGAAGCAAGGATATTCATTCGTTTCATAAGGTATTCCGGTGATTCGTGAACGGTTGTTGTTAATTAACGATATTCTGTAGAAAAGATAGGAAGCTTTTTAAATGATGACAACGTAATAATAATCTGATATAAATCAAACAGGCCGTTCTGAAAACGGCCTGTTATGGTACGGATGTAAAATATTTTAGAAGATAAATTCCATACCGATCAGCAATTGCTCCCATGATTCATCCTGCCCCTCGTATGTCCATGTCCAGGATTGCCAGGACGTGCAGAAATTGACGCTTTGTTGGAAAAGCCATGAGAAACCGGCACTTTTTACGTGTACCGCATCTTCCCCTTTACGCGGATTGGGCCTGAACTGATATCCTCCATAAAGATTCATGGGTAAGAAGGGTGGATGAATGGATGCTCCTACTCTGTGGGTTAAGGTTCGATCAAACTTTTCTTCAATCCCTTCATTGATTTTCTGATCAAACAGTTCACTGTCTTCAGATTCCCATTTTAACCCGCTCCACTGAATCAAATCCGCCTGATAAAAGATGTCAAACCATTTGAGAAGAAGTGCTGCTCCTGCCTGGAATTCCATAGGGCGTGTCAGGGTATAATCAAAGGGCTTATATTCCACAACTAAGCTGTCTCCAAAAATCTCCGTATTATCTTCGGTTACCCATAAAGTCTTCGGCAGTTGGGCAGCCAGTCCGATGTTCAGATATGGGGTTAAGGTATGGATCAGACCGATTTTTCCAGAGACACCGATAAAAGATGGTTCAACCAAAAGCTGTGTGTTTTGGTCAAAATATTTGGCTGTCAACTTGAAATCCCCCATGGGGATTTGAAAATCAGCACCAATATAGAGATCCTTGGCGAATTCCGTAGCCCCTACCAGATGAAAGGAATAACTGCTGCCTTCAATACGTTGGGAATAGGAGGGGATTTCATATTTCATAGCATACTCAAGATCCTGGGTAATTCCTGTTGACCAACTCAGATGCCCACGAAAAACGGGGATGGCATGGGTATAAGAAACATGTGATATCCGGTTTTGAGGCAATGTTTCGTTTCCACTGGTGAATTCACCGGATCCATAGGTTCCTCGGAGAATCCGGAATTTCGTCATGGCGATATTTGCCGGATTAAGTGAGAATTCAGGCATGACCTGACCTGCTGCCACGCCGGCCCCACCAATGGCTGTACTTTGAGGCAGATGTCCAGAAAATCCGATAAAAGGACGCAAAGCATCTTCTTCACTGTACTGTGCAAACAGAATCTGAATACTTAAGGAAGCAATAAATAGTATTTTTCTCATCATCGTTACCGTTTTGGATTACTGCTGCGGCGATTGTCTGAACTTTTCGTTTTGGTTTCTTCTTTTGGTGTCTCCGAGGATGAGGATGAGCTGCCATTGGACGATGATTTAGGCGTGGAGTATGATTTGGTTTCACCTGAAGTGGCCGGAGGGGGTGAAGAGACGGGGCTTGCATTACCGGAAGACACGCGGGTATCTGCTGAAGGTGCCGGAATAGATCCCGGTGAGGGTGAAGATGGCCCGATAGCCCTTGGAACGGTTAGTGTTCGCCTTCCAGGTTTTTTATCACTGTCATTATTCCCTGAAGATCCGCTTCCCGGTGTGGGCGTATAATACCAGTATCCGTCCCGGTACCAGTAATACCGGTTATTGTAATAATACCAGTCCCGGTTATAATATCTGTAATCATAGTAGTAAGGATCGTAATAATAATTCCCTGTAAACCAGTCATACCGTAAATGCCAGCGATAGGGCGAATATGTATGATATCCATAGGGGTCGTAATAATGATAGTTTTCCACTCTGTTATCATTGTATTCCTCATGGTAATAGATAATGGCCGCTGAGGAATCTGCCTCGATGGCGGACAATGGCGGACGCGTGAGTGTATAACATCCCGATGTGGAGATCAGAATCACTGCCAGCATCGAAAGGTTGAAAGGTAAGTGTTTCATGAGTTTTCCTCTTCTTCCCGTATATTAGACACGGAAATGGATGAATCGTTAATTTATTTACTCTAAATTACGGATATTTGTTCCCCTTAAAAAGGAATATCAGGTATATGAAACCATCCTGGCAGCTATTCACATGAAATAAAAAAGGGGGTTGTTATTAACCCCCTTGAAAGTGTATTTGATATACTTATTTATTCCAGAGATTCAATGGCTTTTGCCTGATCCCAGATAGACTGTCCTTCTTCGTGCCGGCCCTGAAGATATATAACACGCCCCAGCTTCTTTAAATAATTCGCATCCATGGGATTTTTATCCACCATTTGCTGATAGTAGTATTCGGCAGTGACATAGTCTTTTAATTCTGTATATAAATCTCCCACGGCTTCCAGGACAAGCATGTCGTCAGGATTCATGGCGAGAACGATTTCAAACTGGTTTTTAGCCTTTTCATAATACGTGGTGGCCATTTCCGTTTCTGCCCGTTCTTTGGCTTCAGATGCCATTCTAATGTAAAGGTAACCCAGGTTGAAATAGTTATCTGAAATGTCCGGATTTTCTTCCAAAATTTGCTTAAATGTGGCTTCAGCTTCATCATACCGCTCTTCTTCCAGAAGAATCCGTGCATAAAGTTTGGCAGCATCCTGCTTTCTTTCCGTTTCCATCTGGATCACATCTTTCAACAGTGCCAGGGCTTCATCCTTTTCTCCCTGCTGAATCAGCTGAATGGCCTTGTATTCTTTCAGAATCGGGCTTTTTTCAGATTTTTCGATACCTTCATTGATATAGGCCATGCTTTTTTCCGGATCGTTTTCAAAGATTTTTGCAATTCGTGCCAGTTGGTAGTATGCACGTTCATCATCCGGTTTCAGGTTTTTGGCATCTTCCAGGAAACGGACAGCCTCCTGAACAGCACTTACGGAATCTGTGGCTGTTTTGTTCTGCAAAGCCGTGTAATATTTCAATCCCTCATTATAGGATTTCTGCCAGTAATATTCTTTCAGCTGTTCAATATCTTCTTTAAACTGAGGGCCCCGTTCCAACGATTTGTTCAGATATTCCAGAGCCAGTCCATATTTTTCCTGTGGGCCGTATACATCCCGGGCCAGCATGTAAGGGATTTCCGGATTGGTTGGTTCCCGTTCCATGGCGAGCAGAAAGAATTCCTCAGCTTTGGGAAGGTTTTTCTGCTGGACATAGAGTTTTGCAGATGTGAATTCCTGGGACGAGCACCCGATAATCAGGGCTATAGCTGCCAGAAACAGTAAAATGTTAACTTTTGAAATTTTCATTATGTCTCCTTTTTAATATCCTTATAATTTATTTAATACACAGCCGGAATCAAATAATTTGTCCGGCAAATTTTCCCGACATTGATTGTTTTCTGCTTTAATCCACGCAGATCATTTCCAGCAAATTTTGTACCCGGTGTTGTATTGAATCTCTGGTTACTGAAACAAGCCGGTCGGTGGAAAAGGTCTCCACAAGAAATGAAGCCATGACCGTCCCGTGGACCATGGCATTTTTGTAATCCTTCAGGGATAATTGTTTGAGATTCCGGGTAGACAGGTATCCCATAAAGCCGCCTGCAAAGGAGTCTCCCGCACCGGTGGGGTCTACAACATTCTCAATGGGGTAAGCAGGTATGATGAATAATTTATCTTTATGAAAGAGCATTGCACCGTTTTCTCCCCGTTTCACAATGAGGAATCGGGGTCCGGTTTGAAGTGTTTTTTTTGCCGCCGTGAGGATGCTGGAGGTTCCGTTCAACTGTCTGATCTCATCTTCATTGATGAAGAGGATATCCACTTTCGAAATAACGTTTAGAAGTGAATCCCGGCTGATGTCGATCCAAAGGTTCATAGTATCTAAAGCCGTGAGGGGATGATTTTCCATCTGCTGTAACACTTGTAGCTGTAATTCGGGGTGAATGTTCCCGAGAAAGAGAATTGGACTTTTCCTGTATGAAGGGGGAAGAGACGGTTGAAAATTTTCAAAGACATTCAGCTCGGTATACAGGGTATCCCGTTTATTCATGTTGCTTTTATACCGGCCGCCCCAGCGAAAGGTCTTTCCGTCCTTTATTTCGAGTCCTTCAAGGTCTATGCCGTATTTTTGAAGCAAATCGATAGCGGACTTTGGAAAATCTGTTCCTGCCACACCAACAAGGCATGTTTTCGTGTAATGAGATGAGGATAGACTGAAATAGGTGGACGATCCACCCAAGGCGTTATCCCGTCTGCCAAGAGGGGTTTCCACGCTGTCCAGCGCAATGGATCCCACCACCACAATCTGTGTCATATTACATTTCACTTTTCTTGAGTTGTTCCCGGACCCACATATTCAATCCTCCATACAGGACCAGTTCCTGAGCGGGGACACCCAGTCCGTCCATGGGAAATTGTTCCTTCTGGAAGTAAATATTCCTGGTTTTCCAATCCACAAGGACTGACAGATTTGTCTGGTGTGTCAGTTTCCCTTTACCGAATTGCCGCAAAAGATAATGAATAAATTCGGGAGATTCCACGACGATAAACCCATTGTTAATGGCATTTCGCTTGTATGTCTGGCTAAAGGATCCGGCAATCACCATTTGTATACCCAGATATTTCAGGGCAGTGGCCGCCTGTTCACGACTGCTGCCGGTACCGAAATTGAACCCGCCGGCCAGAATATCTCCCGGACGGACCAGGGATTGGAAGTCCGGATCGTAGTTTTCCATGGCTACAGCGGCCTGTTGCTCCGGCGTCATGGCGTCGTTGTATGTGTATTTTCCCGGATAAATTCCATCTGTATTCATGTTGTCGGCCGGACAAAACAGGAGTTTGCCATGGGTCGTTTGAGGAAACCCTTCTATGAGTTCGGAAGGTGCCTGTTCGGTAGTTTTTGCCAGAGGAATCCTTTTGGCGATGGGATGGAGATCTTTTTCATCATTCAGAGGACTAATATATCCCTTGAGGGCGGATTGGGCCACAACAGCCGGTGACGCCAGATACGCTTCTGCTTCTTTGGATCCCATGCGTCCTCTGAAATTTCTGTTGGTGGCGGAAATTCCCACCTCACCATCTTCAAGAAGGCCCCGGCCCAGACCGATACATGGACCGCATCCCGGCGGTAATGATACGGCTCCGGCTTCCAGCAAAGCTTGCCAGTCACCCGCTGCCTCACTTTTTTTCTGAACCTCTGCCGATGCGGCAGCAATGTAAAAGGTAACACCCGGTGCTACCTTTTTCCCTCTCACAATTTTTGCCGCTTCAGCCAGATCTTCATACCGGCTGTTCACACAGGAAAGCAGATAAGCTTTGTTGATTTTTATTTTTTGCGTTTCAGCCCGGGCGGCAGATTGAAATGTTTTTACATTGTGTGGACCACTGACGACGGATGTGACGGTTTGCAAATCCAGGGTGATTTCCTGGGCATACACTGCATCGGGGTCTGGATGGAACCGGAGTTTGTATAATGCCTCCAGGGTTGCTGAATTGATTCGGGGATGCCGTCCATTCCCGTCTGTGTCGGAAGGTACACCCGGGAGTCCCTGCTTTCGAAGTTCTTCCTCCCGGTTTTTCATCCATTCCAGGGTTTTGCTGTCAATGGGGAACAATCCCGCCAATGCTCCCCATTCCGTTGTCATGTTGGCAATGGCCAGGCGGTCTGCAATGGGAAGAGTTAAAACACCTTCTCCTGAGAATTCCAGAGCATGGTTCAATACTTCGTCATGATTGAAAATCCCGCATAAAGTCAAGATGACATCCTTACCACTGACACCGGGTTTTAAGGCGCCAGTCAAAACCACTTTGGTGACTGGCGGAATTTGCCACCAGGTCTGTCCCGTTGCCCAGAGAGCCGCTGCGTCAGTCCTGACAACCGGTGTCCCCAGGCATCCCAGCCCACCGTACATATTGGAATGGCTGTCTGATGCTACAACCAGTGTTCCGGGAAAAGCATATCCCTGTTCACACATGATCTGATGGCCGATACCATATCCTGCCGGATAGAAATCCACTCCCATATTCCTGGCAAATTCTTCGATTGCCCGGTATTTTGACAGATTTTTTTCTGAGGTATCCTGGACATTGTGATCGAGGGCAAAAACCGGCTGTCGGGGATTGGCGATGGAAGAGGCACCGATTTCCCGGAATTTCGGGATGACCGCTCCGGTATTATCATGGGTTAATACATGACGCGGCCGGATACTGACATAATCTCCGCTATGCAGCATCCCCTTGGTATTCACTGCGTGTTGTTGAACGATCTTTTCAATAAGATTTTGTCCCATGCCGAACTCCTGATTGTCTTTATTGCTTTCTGTTTAGTCCTTCTCCCGGAAAATCTATTAAAAATTGAGGGGAATGATAACCAAAATAGAGAAAATTCGAAGAGAAATCGTATAGTAGTTGGATAGCCATCCGGAATAATCCGGGGATATTGGCTGTGCTTCATTGCATTTAGAAATGAAGATACTTATATTTTCAAGCTGAAAACAAATGGAGAAAATATGAAGAAAAATGTATATCTTTTTGGAGCAGGTAAGGCCGAAGGCCGGGCCGCAGACAAGAATTTGCTGGGTGGTAAAGGGGCGAATCTTGCGGAAATGAACCGTATTGGTTTGCCGGTGCCGGCGGGTTTTACGATTACTGCGGATTACTGCAACCGTTGGAATGAGTTGGGAACCGAGAAAGCCATTGAAGAGCTGAGGCCTGAGGTGGAAAAGGGGATTTCTCATATTGAAAAGATTATGGGAGCCAAATTTGGTGATTGTGAAAATCCTTTGTTGGTATCTGTCCGTTCGGGTGCCCGTGTGTCCATGCCCGGGATGATGGATACGATATTGAATTTGGGTCTGAATGAAGATACGGTTGCCGGCCTGGCAAAGAAATCCGGGAACGCCCGTTTTGCGTGGGATTCCTATCGCCGTTTTATTCAGATGTATGGTGATGTTGTTATGGGCATGAAGCCTGAATCCAAGGAAGATGAAGACCCCTTTGAAGTGATTATTGAAAAGGTCAAAAAAGCAAAAGGGGTTGAACTGGATACAGAACTGACAACAAATGACTTGCAGGAACTGGTCGCCCGTTTTAAAAAAACCGTGAAAGAAGTTACCGGAAAAGAATTTCCCATGGATCCCTGGGAACAGCTTTGGGGAGCCATTGGAGCAGTTTTCGGAAGTTGGAATAACTCCCGGGCGATTTATTACCGGAAAATGAATGGTATCCCCCATCATTGGGGTACAGCTGTTAATGTACAGTCCATGGTCTATGGTAACATGGGTGAAAATTCTGCGACAGGTGTTGCCTTTACCCGTGATTCGGCAACCGGTGAAAATATTTTTAACGGAGAATATCTGGTAAATGCCCAGGGTGAAGATGTTGTCGCCGGAATCCGGACCCCCCTGGAGATTACACTGGAAGGATCCCGCCGTTGGGCTAAACTACAGAATATTTCTGAAGAAGAACGGAAAGAAAAATATCCGTCTCTGGAAGAAGTCATGCCCGAAGTCTATAAACAGCTTTTTGATATTCAGAAAAAGCTGGAAGAGCATTACAAGGACATGCAAGATCTGGAGTTTACCATTCAGGAAGGCCGGTTGTGGTTGTTGCAGACCCGGAATGGAAAACGGACCAGTGCAGCGGAAGTTCGCATTGCCATGGAGCTTTTGGAGGAGGGGAAAATCGACGAGAAAACAGCCATCACCCGGGTCAACGCCAACCGGCTGGACGAATTGCTTCATCCGGAATTTGACAAATCAGCCCTGGAAAAAGCCACGGTGATTTCCAAAGGATTGCCTGCTTCTCCGGGAGCTGCCACCGGGCGGATTGTCTTTTTTGCCGATGATGCAGAAGCCTGGAAAGCCAAAGGTGAAAAAGTCGTTCTGGTCCGTATTGAAACATCACCGGAAGATTTGTCCGGTATGGATGCGGCCGAAGGGATTCTTACAGCCCGAGGTGGTATGACATCCCACGCGGCAGTTGTTGCCCGCGGCATGGGTAAATGTTGTGTTTCCGGTGCCGGTGGCATTCGGGTGAATTATAAAGAACGGAAAATGGTTGCCGAAGGAAAAGAGTACAAAGAAGGCGACTGGATTTCCCTGAACGGAACCACAGGTGAAGTCTACGAAGGCAAGGTGGAAACCATCGATCCGAAGATGAGCGGTAATTTCGGAAAGCTTATGAATCTTTGTGACAAGTATACCCGCATGAAGGTCCGGACCAATGCCGATACCCCCAAAGATGCGAAGGTCGCCAGGGATTTTGGTGCTTCCGGAATTGGTCTTTGCCGTACCGAACATATGTTTTTTGAAGGAGACCGGATCAAAGCGGTTCGGGAGATGATTCTGGCGGATGATGAAAAGGGACGCCGGAAAGCTCTGGATAAACTCCTTCCCATGCAGCGCGGGGATTTTGAAGGTATTTTTGAAGCAATGGATGGGTTGCCGGTGACGGTACGCCTTCTGGATCCGCCACTCCATGAATTTGTCCCACAGGATGAGAAATCCCAGGCGGATATGGCGAAAGAACTGGGGATTTCTCCTGAAGAAGTCTATAATAAAGTAGAATCCCTGCACGAAGTGAATCCCATGCTTGGACACCGGGGCTGCCGTTTGGGTAATACCTATCCGGAAATCACGGAAATGCAGGCCCGTGCGATTATTGAAGCTGCATTGAATTGTAAGAATCGTGGCATCAAAGCGCTTCCGGAAATTATGGTTCCTCTGATCGGTACCAAAGAGGAACTGAAAATGCAGGAAGAAATCATTCGGTCCACGGCAGAAAAGGTATTCGAAGAAAGAAATGATACCGTGGATTACATGGTTGGTACCATGATTGAAATTCCCCGTGCAGCATTGACGGCTGATGAAATTGCCGAAACGGCCGAGTTCTTTTCTTTTGGGACCAATGATCTGACCCAGATGACCTTTGGATACTCAAGGGATGATGTGGGTAAATTCCTCCCCATCTATCTGGAGAAAAATCTTTTGGAACACGATCCTTTCCAGGTATTGGATCAGACCGGGGTTGGACAGTTGGTTGAAATGGGGACCCAAAAGGGGCGGAGTACCCGTCCTGAACTGAAAGTTGGCATTTGTGGTGAACATGGTGGAGAACCTTCATCCGTGAAATTCTGCCACAGGGTTGGCATGAACTATGTCAGCTGTTCTCCCTTCAGGGTTCCTGTAGCCCGGCTAGCTGCTGCACAGGCTGCTATTGAGGAAAACAAGTAAACAACCCTCACCGTTTGATAGATGAAAAAGAGCCTTCGTTCAAAGGCTCTTTTTTTTTGTTTGGTAGATTTATATAAAGACACTTTTTTGTTTCAATATATGAAATTATTAATTTT
>LGGY01000227.1 GCA_001509335.1 Fidelibacterota bacterium 46_43 | reverse complement strand
CTGATGGTGCGCTCATATTCCCGATTTCGCTTTGAAATTCGGCTGACAAGGGTTGATACTGATGCCCTCAGATAAATCACGAGGTCGGGCGGCGGTAAAAACTCAACCAGGACCTGGTACAGCTCTTGATAAGTTGCATAATCTCGCTGGTTGATCGCTTTCTGCAAAAAGAGATTATGGGCAAAGATCTCTGCATCTTCATATACACTGCGATCCTGGATAACAGACCCCTTCATATCCATCAACTTTCGATGTATTCGCAAGCGTCGCATCAGAAAATAAATCTGTGAATGGAAACCCCAGGCTTGCATATCCTCATAGAAATCAGCCAGGTAGGGATTTTCTGTTACGGGTTCGTAAAATGGAGTCCATCCCAAATTTTCGCTGAGCAGCATAACCAGGGTCGATTTTCCGACGCCGATATTCCCTGCAACGGCAATAAATTTCTCCATGCGATAACAATCTCCTTCATTAATGACACAAATTTAACTTTCGAACAGCAATAAATTATTATTAGCCGCTTGCATACCTATTATACGCTTCAAATTTAATTTACAAGCTCGATTTTATCTGATTCGTAGCTAAATTATTGCAATGTCCTGCTTTGATAAATTCTGTGTAATCAAAGCAGGATGATACTCTATGTGGCCGACTTTCCATGTAAGGCACACTGCCACGCTCAATTCTTTAACAAATTTATGACAACCCTCCTTTACATTGATAAAATCCATTGGTACGTGTATTAAAAAATGATTCATTTTTAGATCCGGTCGCCATTACGGTCAGCCCGGATGGGCGGTTTATCCTTGTGGCTGATGGCTATGAGGAAAAACCATACCTGTCGGCTTTCCTTATAAAAATTGATGAACATCCGGATTAACTCATGATATGATTGACGGCGTAATTAAACTACGAATTGTTCCTTCTGGGAGGGTTCATGATTGGTCTCGTTCAAATACTGGGAGGGCTGGCATTATTTTTATTTGGTATCAACATGCTGAGTTCTGGTATTGAGAAATTGGCCGGTGAAAAAATTCAGGAATGGCTTGACAAGGTAACCAATAATCGGATTAAAAGCGCTGTTTTTGGCTCTGTAGCAACTGCGCTGGTCCAGAGCAGCAGTTTAATCATGGTCACCATGATTGGCCTGATCAATGCCAACTTGATGACCGTCGAGCAAGCCATCAGCGTGATGCTGGGACAGGAAATCGGCACCACAATGACTGCCCAAATTGTGTCCTTTCATGTTGGTGACTTCCGATTGATTTTTATTATCGCGGGTTTGATTTTCCTTGAATTTTTCCCCAAACGTGACTGGAAAAAATTCGGTGAAATCCTGATGGGTCTGGGGATCATCTTTGTTGGGATGGGCTTTATGTCTTCAGCCCTCGATTCACTCATTGAAATTCCATGGGTTGCAAATGCGCTTCTGCTGCTTGGAAGGCGCTCTTGGCTCGGTATCCTGGCAGGCACAGTGCTTACCGCAATCACTCAAAGCAGTTCTGCTGTTTCCAGCCTGGTTGTTGCCATGGGACTCAGCCAGGCGATAACTTTAAGAGGTGCCATCGGGATCATCCTGGGTGCAAACATTGGCACCTGTATTACAGGATTAATTGCTTCTCTGAAACTGTCGCCAACAGCCCGGCAAGCCTCTATTGCACAAATCATCATCAATATCTCCGGGGTATTGATCTTTCTCCCCTTTATCACGCCGTTTGCCAACCTTATTCAGGGAACTTCAGGGATATTAGCCCGACAAATCGCAAATGCACACTCCATTTTCAACGTGGCAGTCAGCGTGATCCTGTTTCCATTCACAAAACAAATCGCCTCAATCGCAAAAAGTTTTGCCCCGGTTGACCCCCAAAAGGAAAAACAAAAAGCTACAAGCTATATTGATGAAAACCAATATGCTGTGCCGTCAGTAGCCATTAATGAAGCAAGCCGGGAACTGCTGCGTCTGGGAGAAGTCACCAGTGAAATGATCACATTAAGCTGCCAGGCGCTATTGGAAAAAGACATGTCAAAGGCTGAACGTGTCTTGCGCTTGGAGGATGACATCGTTGATCCGGTATCAAGGGAACTTGAAAGGTTTCTAAACACCCTGATGCGATCAGTCTTAAGCAATGCACAACAAAGCCGTAGTTTTCAAATTAAAAATCTGCTGGTTGATATCGAACGCGTGGGCGATATGGCTGAGGATATCGCACAATTTGCCCAGGATAGGGCTATCACTGACATACCTTTTTCGGATGAAGCCGTAGAAGAATTTGAACACTTATGGCATTATGCACTCTCTACATACAGGTTGTCATTGCAGGCTTTTCGAGATAAAGATCATGAGCTTGCTAAAGAGGTTTGTCGCATTGAAAGTGAATTTGATAATACCTACTTAATAGCCCGCCAGAACCATATCCAAAGGCTTGAAACCGGCTGCTGCCAGCCAAAAGCGGATGTGGTCTACACAGAGACTTTGCGCTTGCTTGAACGTATCAGCGACCATGCAGACAATATCGGCATCAGCGTGTTACAAAATTAAACGGATATGTTTCAAGGAATTAGGATGCTATGATCTAATTTGCTACCTTCTCCACAAATTTATCCACATTTTCTCCCCATTTAGCTCATTTTCCTGGGAATAAGTTGTTGATAAATCAAAGATTTATGTGGAGAACTGAACCCATTTGAGATGATGGCGAGAAATTAGTGAAATATATTTTTTTGTAAGGAACATAAAAGCGCTTAAATGGATTAAGCTTTAAGATCTTTTTCTTTAAATTTAGTAGATCTACCATGTGAATTTACAGCTAGTAGATGCCCTTCTAAACCTACAATGATTAAGTCATTGACTTATTTATTTCGTTCCCTCAATTGCCTGATCCATTTTGATAATTCAACAACTATGAATATGATGGCGCTCAAACCAAGGCTAAGCATTAATTGACCAAAAGACAAAGCCGTCGTATCAAAGATGTTTTGAAGAAATGGCACATAAATGACAGCCATTTGCAATGCAAATGTCAGAACAACTGCACCGATCAATGCTGGATTGGTGAAAATGCCTAGTTGGACAAGTGTCAACCGATCAGAGCGGATCGCCAGGGCATTCCCCATCTGGGCTAAGGCTAATGTGGAAAATACCATTGTGCGCCATGTGGCACCGCTGTATGTGACGGCTGTATAATTATTCAACAATTCTGGCATCAAAGCAATAAGACCCATCAGTGGACCAACAAGGATCATATACTTCCCTAAGCCTCGCGCCAACACACTTTCACTGGGTGGGTGCGGCGGGCGCTTCATCGTATCCGGTGCCGTGGGTTCAATGCCCAGTGCCAAACCTGGCAATCCGTCTGTTACAAGGTTAATCCATAAAATCTGGATAGCGTTCAAGGGAATAGGTAAACCTAAAAGCGGGGCAACCAGCATCACAAAAATCTCACCAATGTTGGAAGACATTGTGTACTTAATAAATTTACGAATATTATCATAAATCGTTCGACCTTCCTCAATAGCATGAACGATGGTCGCAAAATTATC
>LGGY01000074.1 GCA_001509335.1 Fidelibacterota bacterium 46_43 | reverse complement strand
CATGGTGATGGTTTATTAAAGGATGATACCGGTTACCGGTGGATGAAACGGCTGCTCCGCTTTCCTCCGGCCATCTGGGCTTTGGACCGTTTTCATATCGAAGGGATTTATGCCACGGCCCGGAAAATCAGTCATACCAGCCGTGAATATACATCGAAAAAATGGTCTGATCTCAAGGCTATGGCCAATGAAATGCTGGATTACCTTCAGATGAAAAACCGCGAAGGATATACTATTGCTATCATGGGGCATGTCCACTATCCCTCAAAACGGACGGAAAAAGGGAGGGAAGCCCTGGTGTTGGGTGATTGGATGTGGCATGCCAGCTAT
This sequence comes from Fidelibacterota bacterium 46_43, assembly GCA_001509335.1. Classification (GTDB taxonomy): domain Bacteria; phylum Fidelibacterota; class Fidelibacteria; order Fidelibacterales; family Fidelibacteraceae; genus Fidelibacter. Next base: position 3,763 of record LGGY01000074.1, on the reverse strand, counting down.
GCAGTGTGGGACGGGAAATCGCTTCATCACCTGGAGTGGCAAGATGAAAAACCCCGTCCGTTAATCTATGAACCGGTGCCTACTGAATCGTAATCCGCCCTTCAACTTTAGAATCGATAATTTTTTGATCCCGGACTGCTTCCAAAAACAAATCCCGGTCTAATATCCCCAGATTTTTTATATCCCTGTCTGAAAACCCCAAATATTTTTCCAGCTGTTCACCTACATAATTATTGGTGGCAACTGTATATTTTTTCCAGGGGATTACCCATTTTCCGTGAATCCGGACTTTCTTTGCGGTTTCTTTTAATGTGTCAGCAATGAATGTAACACCGGAAAATTGGAGGGAAATACCTTGTTTAACCTGAAAATCCAACATCTTTTGGACTTCTTTTCCGGTGACGGTAAAAGTGATGATTTCATTACTGAAGGGTGAGATCTCCCAGATATCCCGGACACGGATTGGACCTGCCTGAAGGTCTTTTCGTATTCCTCCGTTGTTCTGAATCCCGATATCGGCTCCGGTGTAGGTCCGCATAGCATCGGTCAGCCAGTTGCCCAGATTGGATTCCGGTCCCCCGCGTTTCCAGTCCGTTTTAAGCTCGCCGATTACCTGATCCAGTGTTTTTCCCGCAAGGGCTTCGTACCGGTTTACTATTTCGGAAACAGCAGGGGAGGGTTTGATCTGATCCGGGCGGACTTCAAGGAGTTTGAAATCAAAGGATTGAATGGTTTTTCCGTCGGTTTTCAGATGAATTTCTCCCACATACCGGCCACTGCTGGAGGCCTGAACAATATATGTGTTTCCCTCAATACGGGGTTTACTCATGTATGTGTGGGAATGTCCACCGATAATCAGATCGATATCCGGGACTTCCCGGGCCAGATCAATGTCTTCTCCCACCCCTTGGTGGGTTACGGCAACAATAAATTCCACCCCTTCATTTCGGAGTGAATCAGTTAGGTGACGGGCGGTTTTGACCGGGTCTTCCACATAAATGCCCTCCAGATTGGACGGAAGCGATAAGGAATAAAGCGCGTTCGTCGTTAAACCAATAACAGCGGTTTTGAAGGGAAATGTTTCCGGAATCATCAGGGACTTGAAAAGCCGGGGTCCCCCCTGAGTCCGTCTCAAATTAGCGGCAAACATATCAAACTCTGCAGAATCTTTCAAAGCAAGCAACCGCGATAATCCATAGTCGAATTCATGGTTCCCCACAGTGAAAAAATCAGGTCTTATTTCATTCAGAATGGCAATTTGGGACATCCCCCGGGTAATACTGCTGATGGGGGTTCCCTGAAAATCATCTCCAGCGTGGACGACCAATGCTTCAGGATATACACACCTCAAAGAATCTACTAATCCTGCCAGATAGGCATACCCGCCGACCATGTGTCCGTCCGGATTGTAATTACCGGGTTTCCACGGCATGTTCCGGCTGTGAAAATCATTCCAGTGTATAAAACTTACCGCATACTCTTCCGTGGAAGCCATGGCGGTAATTCCTGTGAGTATCAGGGCTATGATCACAAAAAGACGTAATTTCATAAAACCTCCGAATATGTAATACTGAATTTAAAACGTGATTTGCATCAAAGGGATACAAAAAAACATTTGGATTTGGATAAGAAACCAGTAACTTACCGACCGGTAAGTAAGGAGCCGTATGCGGGAAAAAATTAAGGAAACAGCAGCACACCTCTATGCATTGAAAGGGTATAATGCCACATCGATGCGGGAAATCGCCAAAGAAGTGGGGGTCACAAAAGCTTCATTATACTATTATTACAATAGTAAAGAAGAACTGTTTTTTGATATTGTGAAGGATTCTTTTGACCATCTGATCCAGATAAGCCAACAGCTTGCAGACAGTGACCGACCGGTGTGGAGTGTTCTGTCTCAATGGGTGGATAAGATAATCAGCTTTTCCAAGGTAAAAAAAGATAGCTGGATGATCATCAACAATTTTTCCAGCGGTAACATGAAAGACCGGATTTTTGAAGAGTTTAACAGTTTCTGGAAAGTGAGTTTTGATTGTCTTTCAAAAATCCTGAAAAAAGGAATAGATGAAGGGATGATTCGGAAAGATATAGACATCCCCATGCTGACGGGTGCAGTTTTTGGCATTTTACATGGTTGTTGTGCCGTGATTTATCATGAAAATATCAAAATTGATGAAAACCAGATGAAAGCAATGATACTCGGAATACTTGAAGGAGGTATTGTATCACATGAAACATTCAAATAAAGGGTTATTCAGTTTACTGATCTTATGTATGATATCAGTCTTGCCTGCCCAGGGAGAGGAACTCACCCTGGAAGCGGCAGAAAAGTTCGCCCTGGAGAATAATATCCAGTTGAAAATGGCGGAAGCATCCCTGAAAAAGGCGGAAGCTGCTTTTCGTGAGGCCATCGGCGGATTGCTGCCGGCTTTCAGCGCCTATGGGCAGTATACAAAGAACTTTGAATTGCCAGTGGTCGTGATTGATATCCCCGGTGCCGGACCCCAATCTATTACCATGGGATCTACCTATAATTCTACCGGCGGGTTATCCGTTTCCCAGCCCCTGTTCACCAGTGGTGCTTTGTATTCATCCCTTCGCATGGCAAAGACAGGAGAAGAAATAGCCGAAATTCAAAAAGAACAGGAAAAAAACAGTGTGATTCTTACGGTACGCACCCTGTACCAGCAGATCCTCCTGATAGAATCCCTGATCCAGGCTACAGAAAAATCACAAGTATCCGCCCAGGCCAACCTTGAAATAGTCCAAAAAATGAAATCCGTCGGAAAAGCAAACCAGTTTGAAGTCCTGCAGGCTGAAGTAAAGTTTCGTGAAATCAGTCCCCGCCTTGTGTCACTGAAAAACCAGAAAAAAAGTTTGATAACAAATATGATTACTTTTTTAAATCTGGAAACCGGACAGGACATTGAGCTGAGTGGTGAATTGACTCTGATGGACAATCCGTTCCGGGAATCTAGGCGGAATCGCAGGATGACATGGAATATTATCGAAGTAAAAATGTATCTGTAAGTGTCTCGATTCCTCTCCTGAGCGGAGGTAAACACCTGGCCTCGGTACAACAGGCAAATATTGACCTGAAGAAGTATGATCTTCAGATGGAACAAGCAATGGATTTCATTCTTTCGGAAGTGGAAAAAGCCTACTTGAAAGTCTATGAAGCTCAGGAAAAGGTGGAATCCATTGCAGCACTCGTGGAACAGGCTGATGAAGCTTTGAGAATGGTAAAAATCATGTATGAAAACGGCGGAGCCACCCAGGTGGAAGTTTTGAATGCAGAAAGCGGAGCTCTGGGAGCCCGAAGCTCGTATTTAAGTTCTGTGTTTGAATTCAATACGGCAATTCTTCAATTGAAACAGGCAATAAATAAATTATAAGGTATAAGCTCATGAAAAAACGTTGGATCATTGCACTAATTGTACTAATAATTGTAGTAACTGTCGTGATGGTTTCCCGTAAACCGCAGGAACCAACCGAAGATTACCGGGCACTGGCCGGAGATATTCTGAATGTGATTAATCAATATGATGATACGATGGATAACCAGTCTGCACGGCGTATGGTCGCGGAAATCCAATCGGTCATCGACCATTCCAGCACCATGAATAAACGGATGGACGACCTGATTATTATTCCGGTGGAAGTTGAAAAAGTAGGATATGGTTGTATCCAAAACAAGTTGGTATACATGGGGGATATCCAGGCCGAATCCTCAGCCCGGGTTTATGCCAAAATTCCGGAT
>LGGY01000073.1 GCA_001509335.1 Fidelibacterota bacterium 46_43 | reverse complement strand
GCGGGGAGATAAAGTACTACTCTGCGCCCTCCGCGGGAAAAATAACTCAAAACCCAAAATTTCAATTCTTTACTCATAACTCTCCACTCTAAACTCTCATAGGTTTATCCCCGCAAATAACCCGCCAAAAAACCGTACAAATGGTGTGATGATAATCCCGAAAATACTGAATCCGGTAAACATTCCCAGGAATATAAGTCCCATCAACACAAAAGGTCCGTATTGTTCCATACGGTCTACATAGTGCTCATAGCGCCATGGAAGGAGTCCGCGCAGAATGCGCCCCCCGTCCAAAGGTGGAATAGGAAGGATGTTGAAAATGGCCAGAGCCAGGTTGATATAGAGCCCGTAAAGGAGGATCATTTTCAGAAAATCTCCGGTAAAACTTCCGGAAGACTGGAGTCCCACCGCCCGGATCAGCAGGCCAAAAAGGAAAGCCAGCACCATGTTGGATGCCGGACCGGCCAAGGCGACCCACAACATGTCCTGTTTTGGGTTTTTAAAGTACCGGGGATCCACAGGGACCGGCTTGGCCCAGCCGAAGCGGACCAGAAAAAGCATAAGTGTTCCGATAGGATCCAGGTGGGCGATAGGATTCAATGTCAGGCGTCCCATCATTTTTGCTGTGGGATCTCCCAGTTTCCAGGCCACATACCCGTGTGAAACTTCATGGACTGTGAGGGCAATTAAAATGGGGACAGCCAGGGCGAGGATATCTAAAATCTGATTGTTCAATCGTGTCTCCGTTCTCTGGGGTGAAAGGTTTTATGGACCTCCTTCAAATATTCCCGGTCCAGGTGGGTATAAATCTGTGTGGTTGAAATGTCTGAGTGTCCCAGCATCTCCTGAACCGCCCTTAAATCGGCGCCGCCTTCCAGCAGATGGGTGGCAAAGGAGTGACGAAAGGTGTGGGGACTCACTTTTTTGGTGATTTTAGCCGCTTTGATATACTGCTGGATGATTTTCCACACGCCCATGCGGCTCAGGGGTTTGCCCCGGGCATTGAGAAAAACCACATCTTCACTCTCGATGGATTTCTGTGCCAGGATGTATCGTACATAGGTCAGATAGTGCTTCAGCCATTCCCGGGCTTCTGCGCCCATGGGGACCACCCGTTCTTTGGACCCCTTTCCGAAAATCCTCAGCCAGCCGTGGTTCAGATAGACATTGGACAACCGCAGATCCAGGAGCTCCGAAATCCGAAGCCCGCAGGCGTAAAGAAGTTCAAGCATGGCCCGGTCCCGCTTTCCCAGATCCGTCTCTGTGTTGATTACATTCAGAATGGCTTCCATTTCATGAATTTCCAGAACATTGGGGAGCCGTGCCGGAAGCTTGGGCAGGTCAATGTTTTCCGTGACGTCCTTCTGAATGTACCCTTCGTTCATCATAAATCTATGGTACATGCGGATGGCGGAAAGGTTCCGTGAGATACTCCGGGGTGCCAGGGGAACATCATGGAGTTCCCGGATAAAAGCAATGATGTGAGAAATTTCTACCGCATCCGGATTCGGAATTTCCAGGCTCTCCAGATAGGCCAGATAACGGTTCAGATCGATCTGGTAAGATTCGATGGTATTGGCGGCTAAATTGCGTTCCACTCTCAAATGATTGATAAAATCGGTCAGGGTCTCTTTCAGTCGGTTCATGGCGGCGGTCAGGTCTTAAACAGTTTTGTTTCAACCAGCTCGCATAGCAGGTGTCCCACCGTGATATGGATCTCCTGAATCAGTTGTGTATTTTCTGAGGGAACCACTATGGCCAGATCGGCTTCATTCCGGATTACGCCGCCGTCCTGTCCCAGGAGGGCTATGGTGGTGATTTTTTTCTCCCGGGCACTTTTCACTGCCTTTAAAACATTGGGGGATTTTCCCGAGGTGGACAGAGCTATAAGCACGTCGCCGTCATCTCCCAAAGCTTCCACCTGGCGGCTGAAGAGGGTTTCAAAACCCACATCATTGCTCCAGGCTGTAAGGAGGGATGTATCCGTTGTGAGGGCCAGGGACGCCAGTCCGGGGCGGGTTATGTTCAGCCGTGCCACCAGTTCGGCGGACAGGTGCTGGGAATCGGCTGCTGAGCCGCCATTGCCACACCAGAGTATTTTTTTCCCCTTTTTCAAAGCCCGAACCATGATGGCTGAGGCATCATAAATACGTTGCACCAGATCATCCGATGCGGCAATCCGGTGTTTCAGATCGCCACCGGCTTTTAGATGAGACCGGATCAGGTCAAAGGAGCTGTTCATCATATTATTCTCCGTGGATCTCTTTCACAAAGGCTTCCAGCAGGTCTATGTTATCCGAATCTTCCAAAACATTCCCGGTGACGATAAAATCCGCACCAGCCAAGACCTTTTCCCTGGCGGTTTCGGGGGTCCGGATACCGCCGCCGGTGATTACGGGAATCCGGACATATTTTTTTATCGTGCTGATCATGGCATTGGGGACCGGCCGCTCGGCACCACTTCCTGCTTCCAGGTAGAGCATTTTAAAACCAAGCATCTCCCCTGCCAGGGCATGGGCCAGGGCCAGTTCCGGTTTATGGGCCGGCAGGGGACGGGTGCCGCTGATAAATTCTGCAGTCGTCACTTTCCCGGATTCCACCAGCATATATCCCGTGGAGATGGTTTCCACACCGGAACGCTTGATTTGAATGGCGGTAGTCACATGTTCACCGATGAGCAAATTGGGGTTCCGGCCGCTGATGACACTGATATACATAATGGCATCCACATGGGATGTTACCTGTCCGATGGATCCGGGAAAGAGGATCACGGGGATCTCTGCCGCTTCACGGAGGGCGATCAGTTTTTCTGTAAAGCCATCGTCTGTAATCAGGCTTCCGCCGTATAAAATGGCATCTGCCCCTGCCCGGCTGATAATCCGGGCAAATTCTGCCGTCTCTTTCAAAGGACGGGCATCGGGATCAATCAGTACCAGGTATCCTGCCTGATATGTTTCCCGGGCTTTGAGTAAGTGTTCGTAAACCGTCATAGGCTTCCCAGAAAGTTGATCAGTTTATCCATCTGTGCTTTAGTCCGTTTTTCTGTTACCGCCAGGATCAGTTCATGCATCCTGTCAGGATAAAATTGTCCTACATGGACTCCCGCCAGAAATCCCGCCTTTTCTGCTTCCCGAACCACTTCTGCCGCGGGAATACGGGTGTAAACGGTGAATTCTTTGAAGAACGGTTCGTCTGAAACCATATCAAAGCCCTTCAAAGCGGTGATTTTTTCGTGCAGATAATGGGCTTTTTGGGTACTCAGTTCGGCAACTTTGCGAATGCCGCATTTTCCCAGTAGCGCCAGATAGACCGTTGCCGCCAGGGCATTGAGACCCTGATTTGTGCAGATATTACTGGTGGCCTTTTCCCGACGGATATGTTGTTCCCGGGTCTGGAGCGTCAGGACGAATCCGCGGCGGCCCTGTGTATCTTCCGTTGCGCCGATAATCCGTCCCGGCATTTTCCGCACATACTTCCGGTCTGCCGCAAAAAGTCCCAGATACGGTCCGCCGAAGTTCAGATGGTTTCCCAGTGACTGCCCTTCACCAAAAACGATATCCGTCCCGTAATCCCCGGGAGCCCTGAGAATGGCCAG
>LGGY01000145.1 GCA_001509335.1 Fidelibacterota bacterium 46_43 | reverse complement strand
TTTTTTTGTAAGAGGACGGACAAGACAGCTGTCGTGATTGTCACACCGGCGGATGGACCGTCTTTGGGGATTGCTGCAGCGGGAAAATGGAGATGAATGTCATAATCCAGAAAACGATTTGTTTTGATGCCGTATACATCCGCATTAGCCCGGAGAAAAGAGATCGCAGTACTTACCGATTCCTTCATCACCTCCCCTAATTGTCCCGTCATCTTCTGGCTGCCTGTTCCTTTCATGAGGGTGGCTTCCACGGGTAATACATCCCCGCCAGATTCGGTGTAAGCCAATCCTACAGCAATGCCTGTCATATCCCGGTGAGGCACCTCTTCTTTAAAAACCAGGGGGGGGCCCAGATACGTCTCCAGGTTCCGGGTAGAGATATTTACTCTGGGAGTACCGGGTTCTTCGGCAATTTTCCGGGCAACTTTCCGACATATCTGGCTGATGTTCTGCTCCAGCTTGCGGACTCCCGCTTCCATTGTATAATTTTCAATGATGTTTTCCAGGGCTTTTGCCGTAAAACGAATATGTGAGCTTTTCAGGCCGGCGCTTTTTATCTGTCTGGGAATCAGGAACCGTTTGGCAATCTGAATTTTTTCCGGTGTAATATAGCCGGGGAGATGGATGATTTCCATCCTGTCCAGCAGGGCATCGGGGATGGTAAATTCCTGATTGGCAGTTGCGATAAAGAATACATTGGACAAATCGAAGCTAACTTCCAGGAAATTATCCCTGAAATCATTATTTTGTTCCGGATCCAAAACTTCCAGGAGGGCGCTGGACGGATCTCCCCGAAAATCCTGTCCGACCTTATCCACCTCATCCAGCATGATCAGGGGATTTTTTACTCCGATTTTCCGGATATACTGGATGATACGTCCGGGCATAGCCCCGATATAGGTCTTGCGATGACCGCGTATTTCCGCTTCATCGTGCATGCCTCCCAGCGAGAAACGGATGAATTTCCGTCCCATCGCCCTGGCAATGGATTGCCCCAGCGATGTTTTTCCCACACCGGGCGGTCCGACAAAGCAAAGAATAGGACTTTTGGCTTCCTTATTCAAAGAAAGAACAGCCAGAAACTCCAATATCCGGTTTTTAACATCTTCCAGGCCATAATGGTCTGCATCCAAAATAGCTGCCGCTTTTTTCAGTTCCAGCATGGCATCGGTCTTTTCACCCCATGGAAGCCCCAGAAGCCAATCCAGATAATTTCTCCCCACGGAATATTCCGATGAGGAGGGATGCATCAGTTTTAACCGTTCCAATTCTTTTTCAGCAGTATCCCGGACTTCCTGCGAAAGGGGCAGACTATCCATCTTCTGGCGGATTTCAAGGAGTTCCGGATTGGATTCTTCATCTTCGCCCAGTTCATTCTGAATGGCTTTCATTTGCTCACGAAGATAATATTCACGCTGGGTCTGATTTAGAGAAGAGCTGACCCGGTCGTGAATTTTGGCATTCAGCTCTATCAGTTTGAGCTCCTTCTTCAACAGCCTGACTAAAATTGTCAACCGTTCGGTGATACGGTTTTCTTCCAGAATCTGTTGTTTTTCAGAGACTTTTAGATTCAAAGCGGAGGTAACCAAATCACTGAGCTTGGAGGGATCCTCAATAGAAAAAACAATTTCCTGTATTTCTTCCGGCAGCACCGGTGAAAGGGCCAGTACTTGCTGGAAAAGGTCTGCAATCGCCCGGGTGAGGGCTTCCGTTTTCAGCGCATCACCGGTAGTTTCAACCAGGGAATGAACCCGGGCAACAGGAAAAGGTTCTTCCTTTATAATTTTATCCAGCCGGATACGATGGAGTCCCCGAAATAAAACACGCATGGAACCGTCGGGACTCTGAAACATTTTCAGGATCAGGCAGGCCACACCTACTTCAAACAGATCGTTGGATTCATCCAGTAAATCATCGGGGTTTTTTCGGGCAAATACCCCCACAATACGGTCCGACGTAATGGCATCCTGAATCAATTGAAGATGGCGCTCCTCCCGGACAACGACAGGAAAAATGATATTGGGAAAAGGGACATTTCCTTCGATAGCCAGCAGTTTTATCTGATCAGAACCATCGGGGGATTTACGCTTTTTTTTAGGTGATGGCATACGTTATTTTTTCCAAAAATATGGTAAATGGGTGAGCTTTTTTATTTATTTCCCGCATCTGCATGCATACTCTCTCTCAGAAGATGAAAGTTAGAGAAAACTGGGTGTTCTTTCAAGCAAATTAGCCTTCAGAAAGCTCTTTCAACAGGGTTTGATAAGAGGCGATCACGGCTTCCATTTCGTGGACTGAGGAACACATATTCGCTTTTTGCCTGAAGGTGGTTCCATGGGGGAGTCCCTTGGTATACCATGATATATGGGATTTGAAAATTTTATAGCCCTGTTCCGGGCCGTAAAATTTTACCACCTTCCTAAAATGCTGACTCATTAGATCCATTTTTTCTTTGGGAGAAGGATTCTCCGGGATAGCTGTCCCTGTCAGGGCGGCTTTAATCTGGCTGAGGAGCCAGGGGTTTCCCAGGGCTCCCCTGCCGACCATCACACCGTCGCACCCCGTCTCATCCATCATGCGCAGGGCATCACCCGCAGTACGGATATCCCCGTTTCCGATCACCGGCAGCCGGGTGTTTTCTTTCAGTTGCCGGATCAGGGTCCAGTCCGCTCGGCCTTTATACCGCATGAGTGTTGTCCGGGGATGGAGGGTGACAAGCTGAATGCCGCTCTCTTCCAAAACCGGGGCAATTTGGGGAATCACCCCATGGTTTTCATCCCATCCGGAGCGTATTTTAGCCGTCACCGGGAGTGTGACAGCTGATGAAACCGCCGAGGCAATATCCCGAAGCCTTTCCAGATCTTTCAATACGGCACTGCCGGCTCCCTTTTTGACCACTTTGGGAACGGGACAACCAAAATTCAAATCGATAAGGTCGGGATGAAACGTTTTCTCAATAAAAGCGGCTGCATTAGCCAGAACCTCCGGATCATGACCGAAAATCTGAATCCCTACGGGCCGTTCATTCTCTTGAAACATCATGTAGCGGAGGGTTTTCCGGTTGTTCCGGATAACACCTTCCGAGCTAACAAATTCGGAGTAGCTGAGTTCGGCACCAAAGTCCCGGCAAATCTGACGAAAAGGCATATCCGTAACACCAGCCATAGGGGCAAGAAAAAGAGGAACCCCGATCCTGAGTTTTTCTAAAAAAGATTGCATATCAATCAGAGAAGATTCCTGAAATGCGTTACGCGATTTCTTCCGCTGTTTTTGGAAACATACAGGGCTTTATCCGCCTGCCGGATCAGCTTATCAATATCCACCTCTCCCCCGGACCAGGTGGACACACCCAGACTCATGGTGATCGGTTTATCCAAACGGTCATTTAAGGTATCTTTGAAGCCTTTTCGAAGCTTTTCAGCTACATACATGGCATTGATTTCATTCACATTGGATATAAAAATGACAAATTCTTCACCGCCGAACCGGGCCAGAATATCATAATTACGAAGATTATTCCGCAATATTTTTGCGCTTTCAATCAAAATTTTATCACCTGTATCATGACCGAAAGTATCATTGATCCGTTTAAAATGATCAATATCCGACATGATGATGGAAAAAGGCAAATTCTGACGCCGTGACAGGTTGATATAAGGCATGATCTGGTCATAAAAACTTCGGCGGTTCAGTAACTGAGTCAGATAATCCAACTCCGATAACTTCTTGATAGCTTTCATGGAAAGGACGGTTCGGAGCAGACAGGAGATTTTGAGAGTAAGTTCATCGATATCAAAAGGGATGTGAAGAAAATCATTCACACCCAGATCGTAGAGACTGTGGAACATAACCCGTCTATTGCCTGCAGAGAGGGCTAAAACTGGCAGATTGGCATCCTGTTTCCGGATATTGCTCAGTAGAAACTCCGAATCCTCATCCGGACTGTCTACATTGACAACCACCAGGTCATAGGGTTTGATCTCAAGAAGCTCCTCTGCCCTGGCATAGGTTTCGGTAAAGGTCGCTCCATATTTATATATCTGGCTGATATTTCTGAAGATATTCCGTTCTGTTTCGTCCGGAATAATAAATAATATTTTGCTCCTGGCATGATTTCTCAGGTCGTTAAAAAATTCCGACACAACGGGTCGTATGGACTGATAAGGATGGGACATTTCAAGGATTTTTACAACAGGGAAATGGTTATAAGCCTCCATGACGGATGATTCATGTTCCGAAACCAGTATCATGATGGGGATCTTTTCCCGGTTTGCCAGGGAGAGGATATGTGTCAGCTTGTGATGACAACTGATTATTAAATCCGGGGTGAAATGAAGTATTTCATTTTTTATTTCCTGTAAATCATGCTGTGAATAACTTTTTACCTGAATTGTCTCCGTTAATAAATCCTCGCGAAGAAAAGCAATCAGGTCTTCCTGTTCGCTTAATATCCAGATGAGTCGGTTTTCACTAATATCGGTCATTCGATTATGGAATCAGCATTCTTCATTGAAGATTGAATCCAATCTACAGTTTTTTGAATCCCCTTTTCCAGTGTATAATCGGGAGAATAGCCTAATTTTTCCCGGGTTTCCTGTATATCCGCGCAGGTATTATTCTGGTAAAACGCATAGGGATTGTCAAAATATTCAATGTAGTGATCCGTTCCCAAGGCTTCGTTCAGGATGGCTACTATGTCGTTAAACGTTCTGGAAACTCCCGAGCCGGCATTGAAAATTCCGCTGATACCGGCTGAAGCCGCTTTCAGATTCGCCTGAACAATGTCGTCCACAAACACAAAATCCCGCCGTTGATCGCCGAATTTAAAAAGACGGGGGGTGACATTATTTCGCATTTTCAGGGCGAGCTGCAGGATCATGGATGCCATTTTTCCTTTATAATATTCTCCGGGGCCATAGACATTGAAGTATCGGAGTCCGACAATACTGTGCTGAAGATCCGGATGCTTTTTCAGATATAGGCGGGTCATTTCATCCATCAAATATTTTGAATACCCATAGACATTTTCTGGGATTTCTCCATTCCCCACCCTGTTGGGCGAGGGGGAATTTCCATACACAGCTGCACTTGAGGCATAGACAAGAGTTGCCTGATTGCGGGAGGCAAGATCCAAAAGAAACGAAAAGGAGTTGGTATTCACTTCTATCATCTTTTTTTGGTCGCTCACTGTTGTATCGGTGATGGCTCCCTGATGAAAAATTATATCAAAAGGCCGGTTCTTTAATTGTTTTAAAACCTTTTCATCGGTTAAATCCCCGGCAATTAATTCTCCCTGAAAACCGATAAGGTTTTTAAAGTGGCCATTCACAAAAGCATCCAAAATGCAGATTTCGGCATCAGGCCAGCGGGTGGTGATGGTTTTTACCAGATTTGAACCAATAAACCCGGCACCGCCTGTAATCAGTAACTTTTTTCCGTTATAGTTCATTACGATAATCCGACAAGTGTCTCATTTGTTAATATACACAATTTAATGAGTTGAGAGTACTCTGAACTCCACACACAATTCAGCACACAAACTCAGTACTTCATATAGATGACTCATCACTTTATAAATTTAAAGTAATTCCCTCTTCGTCCAGCGTTTCCCGAAGGGATCCGTCATGCATTTTTAATCGTTTTTCCGCTTCTTCGTAGGATACATTCAAAGAAGCCATCACCAGGGTAGCCTTAACCCGTCCACCGGCTTTAATCAGAAGATCCATGGCTTTATCATAGTCAATACCGGTACAGTGCTTTATAATTCGTGCGCCACGATCCCATAATTTTTTATTGGTGGTCATGAGATCCACCATGAGATTTCCATAGGTTTTATGCATAAGCACCATGGCCGATGTCGTAATCATATTCAGAATCAATTTTGTGGCAGTCCCTGCTTTCATTCGGGTCGAACCGGTGATTACTTCGGGCCCCACAATCGTTTTGATCAGCACATCCACATAATCCGGTTTTTCGTATTCATTACATACCAGGAGTCCGGTTGTCACGCCGATTTCTTTAGCCCGTTTCAGAGCGCCATGGACATAGGATGCCATCCCGCTTGTGGTAATTCCCAGAAGGCAGTCATTTTCTGTCAAGCCCCGTTCATCCACAATTTTAACACCTTCGTCATATTCATCTTCAGCTCCTTCAACGGCAGTAACCAGGGCTGCAAGTCCGCCACACATGATACCCTGGACCAGGGAATTTGGAGCTGAATAAGTGGGTGGAATTTCCGATGCATCCAAAACACCAAGACGACCGCTTGTTCCGGCACCGATATAGTACAACTTGCCCTTTTTGTGGAAACTTTCAACAACTTTGTCCACAAATTCCCCGACAGCGGGAATGGCTTTTTCAACTGCGTGGGGGACAGTTTTATCCTCGTTGTTAATGAGATAAAGAATTTCGCCGGTATTCATCTCATCGATATTCATACTTGCCAGATTTTGCATTTCCGTGTGTTTATCACTGATGGCCATAGTGCTCCCCTGTTTTTTCACCGGGCAATTTTACGAGTTAATCATAAATATTCCAATATCGGATTAAATCAACAAGCTGTCCAGTACCTGCCGGTCCCTTTCGGGAGAAACGTGAAAAGATTTCAGGATTTTGCCGTTTTGTGTCAGAGTTACCTGGACAGAATCTCTTTCGCGACCTTTACTGTAGCGCCCCAGGAGTTCGCCAGCCCTCAACACTTCTGCGTCAGTAAAGGGCCCGGATAAGACGCCCACGGCTCCGATGACATCCACACATTCCAGCATGGGCAAACCGGAGGCCATATCCAGAAGCCGTTTATGTTCGTCCTCATTTCTTGATACAATGAATTTCAGAGATTTCGATAACCTGAAATGCCTCCCCACCCGCAAGAGGGCCCGGTCTGTTCCGGTGATATGATCCTTCCCTTTATAGTGGAAAAGATCTTTCATTCTTGCAGAATAGCCGGCATCGATGAGGAAACAGTTTGCTCCCCCGGCAACAGACAAGTCTGCAAGTCCCCACCGGTCCGCCAGTTCCAACTGACGTTTACGGCTTCTCCCCTTGATACCTTCCAGTAATTCCCGCTTGACCAGTCCTTCCTGTTCAGGAATGGTCGGGGGAAGACATTTGGCCGACAAGGGTCTTAAAAGGCGTCCTTCCAGCCCGCTATCACGTTCAGAAATTTTCAACTGGTGGGACAACTGACTTTTGGGGCGCTGTCCGATGACTTCGCCGGTAAACACAAAGGCTGCATTTTTTTCATACATCACCCGGGCGGCTGTTTTTAGCATGAGAATTCGACAATCCAGACAGGGATTTATGTGTTTCCCATAGCCGTACCGGGGATTTTTTATCATCTCCCAGTATTCTTCATGCAGCGGGATAATTTCAAGAGGAAAACCTATCTCTCGGGCCACATCTGTGATGGAGGGTCTATCCGCATAGGCATTTGATTTTCCTTCTTCTTCAAACATAGAAGAAAATCCTGTATCTATGACAATTCCCAGCAGATTCAGATCCTGCTCCATCATCAGGCGCATGGCCAGCAGTGAATCAAGTCCTCCGGATATCAGTCCAATTCCATCAGGCAACAATATTCCCTTTCATGATTTCATGATGTTTTGAGTTTATGTTAAGGGTGGTGTCAGAGTTCGTTCAGATACTGTTGTTGACGTTTTTCCTGTTTTGTCTCAAAATAGGAAATCCATCGATATGTCATAATCATTTTATACTTATAACTTCGTTCAACAAATAGTTCAATTTCCGTATCATCCACTTCCCAACGGAGAAACAAATCTGTCTTTACTTTTTCCTGAAGAATGGGCTGACCGTACTTCCCGCTTATTCGTCGTATCAGTTTATCCACTTCTTTTTCCGATTTATCAAACATATCCGAAAACGTTTTCTCATCCGTCAGCAGATAGGGCAATTCTGATTTAATCCCAACAGTATGCAGGGAATCTTTTGAAAAAAAGAAACTGTAAATCGCATCATTTCCCTGAAATGTGTCTGTAAAAATCAGCTTGGATTCTGTTTCGTAATAATTGTCACCAAAATATTCCCGGGCAATCTTTCGGGTTGCATTTTTCGAGCTTCCCCAGGGAATATCCCGGTACCCATCCTGGGCAAAGAGCCCGGAGTATAAAAGGAAAAGCGTTGTGAGAATGAGGGAGATCGTTGTTTTCATCAAAGACTCCATGCTTTTCTATGAAAATAGTTTTATTCACTCATAAAATCAATATCGGCTTTACCGATACAGTGAATACTTTTCTTTCAGGGGGAGAAAATCTTCCACATCCTGGCGGACACCCATCATGAGATTTTCGATGGAAAGGTCACCTGTCATGGCCTGATACAGAGATTCTTGACCCCAAAGACGGTTTGCCCATTCGGGGCGGGATATTTCAAAATCATCGGGATAGAGCTTGTTCAGGGTATTCAGTAAGATGACACCAAAAGTTACCGATTCAAACACCTCGGGATCGGTAACTTTAAGGGAAATACCTTCGATTTCCACATTTTTATATTTTGGATTGGTGGCTTTACCCGGCAAATCAATGGGAATGAATGACACCGGTTCGAGAGCCAGGCCTTTAATATTCAAGACCCTGAGTACTTGAGCCAGTTCCTCACCGTGGATAAAATCCGCACCGATCCATTCAAAGGCATGATCTGTCCCCCTCCCTTCGGATACATTTGTGGCTTCCAACAGACAGAGTCCCGGATACAATGTCGCCGGATTCATTCCCCCGATATTGGGTGAAGGGTCGATCCAGGTCAATCCGGTTTCCTGCCAGAACATTTTGGGATGCCAGTTTTTCATGGTGATCACCTTTAAATCCAGGGATTCCGCTTCATGGATCCAGCCTTCACCTTTAATCATCAGCGCCAGCTCACCCACTGTGAGTCCATGACGAATGGGAATGGGATACATCCCCACAAAAGATTTCCACTGCATATCCAACAGAGGACCTTCTACCCATCCTCCCAGGGGGTTGGGGCGATCCAGGATAATGACCGGGATACCGTTTTCCGCTCCGGCTTCCATCACATTTCCCATGGTAGAAATATAGGTATAAAACCGGGCTCCCACATCCTGTATATCGAACACCAGAACATCCACATCCTGTAACATCTCCGGTGTGGGTTTGCGGGTGGATCCGTAAATGCTATAAATCCGGGCCCCCGTTTTGGAATCCATTTCTCCGGTGATGTATTCACCTGCCTCTGCCGTCCCCCGAAAACCATGTTCCGGTGCAAAAATTGCCGTCAGAGTCACATCCTCCATGCCATGGATAACATCAGATAAATGATCCCCCTGCCTGTTATAGGCCGTATGATTTGTCACAATACCCACATTTTTACCCTTCAGCAGGGTGCATCCCTCTTTTGTTAAAACATCCAGCCCTGTTAGGGTTTGTCCGCCTCTGTCGGAGCTGCAACTCAACAATCCTGCCATAATGAGGGGGAAAAAAATATAAACAACCGTTCTTTTCATGTGAAATAACTCCCTATTTGTTTATCTTACATACATTCACAGGTAAATTTATCATGTTACATGATGCAAAGACACGATAATTTTCATAAGGATGACGCATGAAACCTCAATTTGATCATCAGGGCATTACGATTGTACCCGTAAAAACAAAACGGCAGTTGCGTAAATTCATCATGTTCCCCTGGAAAATTTACAAAAAGGATCCAAACTGGGTGCCGCCGGTCATTTCCGAACAGAAAAAGTTCTTCAACAAAAAGAAGAATCCCTATTTCATGCATTCTGAAGCCCAGTTGTTTTTGGCCTACCGGATGGGTCAGGTGATTGGGAGGATATCAGCACACACCAATACGCGCCATAATCAGTTTCATCATGACCGGACCGGTTTTATCGGATTTTTTGAATGTATCAACAGTCTTCGCGGGGCGGCAGCTCTTTTTAATGCCGCCGAGCTATGGTTAAAAGAGAAGGGGTGCGACAGGATATGGGGACCTGAAAACTTTTCGGTAAATCACAATTTGGGATTACTGATTCAGGGATTTAACCAGCCGCCGGTCGTTGAAATGACCTATAATCCCAAATATTATATTCGTTTATTTGAAGGATCGGGATTTAAAAAGATCCAGGATTTATATGCGTGGAAAACCAATCTTGAAGATAAGCCTCCGAAAAAAGTTCAGGATGTTGCAATACTGGCCCGAACCATGCCGGGACTGGTAGTCCGGAAGATTAATATGAAGGATGTTCAGAAAGAAGCGGAAAAGATCATCTCTATTTATAATCAGGCCTGGGATAAGAACTGGGGTGCCGTACCCCTGACACCGGAGGAATCCAAAAAGATGGTACACGATCTATTGAAAATTGCCAATCCTGATTATTTATGGGTTGCTGAAATCAATGGACAGACTGTTGGAACGGCCATTTGCCTGCCGAATGTCAACGAGCAGTTGATTCATCTGAACGGCCGGCTTTTGTCGCCACGAACCATCCGGATGATGATCCGCCATAAGAATAAATTTGAATCGGTCCGTGTGATTCTTATGGGGGTGCTGGAGGAATTCAGACATTTCGGGATTGACAGCCTGATGTATTATATGCTATATGAACAGGCAATAAAGGATGGTATAAAATGGGGGGAAATGTCCTGGATTCTCGAAAACAATATCGTCATGAACCATATTATTGCGTCCCTGGGCGCAGAACGATATAAAATTTACAGAATTTATGAACGGAAGATAGAAGTATGAGTCGAATTTTCGTCACGGGAGGAACCGGTTTTATCGGCCGGCAGCTGACTGCACTTTTGCTGGAACAGGGGTTTGAAGTAACCCTATTGATACATCACCGGAATTATAACGGTCCCTCTCATCCCAATCTTTCCCTGATCCGGGGGGACATTCGGCAGCCTTCATCATGGGATCAGAATCTAAAGGCATGTGATGCAATCATACACATGGCCGGATCCATCAGTGAAACCAGTCTGTACCGATATATCAGGTATAACAGTGAACCGACCCAGATTTTAGCGGAAGCAGCATCCCGAACACCCCGAATCCGGCAGTTCATATTTATCAGTTCCCTGGCCGCTGCGGGTCCATCGAAACCGGGGCACCCTCTTTCGGAATACCAACCGGCAAATCCCGTGAGTGAATATGGAAAATCCAAGCTCATGGGAGAAAGCCGTTTACTCATTTCAAGTGGGGATTTTCAAAAGGTAATCATCCGTCCGCCGGTTGTATACGGCCCCGGAGACCGCAGTTTTTTTAAGATATTTCAAATGGTACACTATCACATAAAACCTGTTGTACATCATGGTATTCAGGAACTGTCTATGATTCATGTTATGGATTTGTGTTCCATGATCGCCGGACTTCTTTTAAATCCCCGCCTGAGTCATGATGAAATTTTCTTTGTCAACGACGGGACGGATATTCATCCTTTAAATGAAATGTTCACCCAATTGGAAACGGTGATGGAAAGACGGACTATTCCTGTGCCCATTACCCGTTTCATGATGGGGAGCACCGCCTATCTTTCAGGATTAGCCGGCACTATAAGGGGAAAAGCTCCCCTGGTGAACATGAGTAAATACAGGGAATTAAAGCAATCTGCCTGGTGTTGCAAAAGTGAAAAAATTCTAGGCTTCCTGGAATACCGCATCAAATATCCTCTGGAGATGGGCTTCAGAGATACCTACAATTGGTACAGGCAACATCAATGGTTATAAAATGAAGAGAATCACGATTTTTTTTGCATGTCTATGTCTGCCTTTTCTTCTCCATGGCGAAGTCATATACAACGTCCGTCTGGATGGCATCATTAATCCAGCATCTTCCCGCTATATAGAAAACAGTCTGGAACGGGCAGTCCAGGATTCTGCTATTTGCTTCATTCTTGAGATGGATACGCCCGGCGGTTTGATGACGGCCATGAAAGATATTGTAAAAACAGAGTTCAATTCACCGATCCCCTTTATTGTTTATATTTCCCCTTCAGGCGCACAGGCCGCTTCAGCCGGTGTATTTATCACCCTGGCTTCGCATTATGCCGCCATGGCCCCCGGGACCAACATCGGAGCTGCTCATCCAGTGCCGGCGGGAGGCGGAGGTGGCATATTCGGCGGACAAGGTCAGGACAGCCTGAATATTATGGGAGAAAAGACTGAGAATGATGCGGTATCATACATTCGTTCCCTGGCAGAAAAGACAGGCCGAAACGCAAACTGGGCCGAAGATGCCGTTAGAAAATCCGTATCTATTACTGCCAATGAAGCCGTCGCTTTGAATGTTGTGGATACCATCGCCCCAGACCTTACATCCCTCCTGAATATCCTTGGAGGGAAAACCTTTCAAATCGGTGATAAAACGGTCACACTCCCTGAGAATTTGCCGGATCTACAAGTAACACACCATGAAATGTCCTGGACAGACCGCTTGCTGGATGTCTTCAGCAATCCAAATATTGCTTATATTTTTCTGATGCTGGGTTTTTACGGACTCTTTTTTGAAATCACCCATCCCGGGTCGGTCTTTCCCGGTGTACTGGGTGTTCTTTTTCTACTCATCGCCTTTTTTTCCTTTCAGATGCTTCCGGTGAATTACGCAGGGATTGCCCTGATTCTTTTCGGGATTATCCTGTTGATTCTGGAAGTGAATATTGTCAGTTTCGGATTATTAACCATAGGAGGACTTGCGGCAATGCTCATCGGATCAACCATGCTGATTGATTCCCCTGATCCTCTGATTCAGATATCAAAGGGAATTATTTATCCTGTCGTCATCCTAACGGCCTTGTTTATCATCGTTGTGGTACGCCTGGTAGTAAAAGCCATGAAAAACCGCCCCATGACCGGATTTGAGGGACTCACCGGCCTGAAGGGCACAGCCGAAACAGAAATTACACCTTTGGGAGGGACTGTTTTTGTGAATGGTGAGATCTGGAAAGCCGTATCGGATGAAACAATTCCTAAAGGGACGTCCATCGAAGTCATCGATGTCAACCATATGATTTTAAAAGTAAAAAAGTCTAAAGGAGGCCTATGATGTTTTCTCCATCCTTCTTCCCCATCTTAACAGTTGGGATTATTGTTATTTTGTTTTTATCCTCGGCGATACATGTCCTGAAAGAGTATGAACGGGGAGTCATTTTCCGTTTAGGACGTTTAATTAAAACCAAGGGTCCGGGCCTGATCATTGTGATTCCATTTGTAGATAAACTGGTGAAAGTCTCTTTGAGAACCGTGGTTATGGATGTACCTGAACAGGATATTATTACAAAAGACAACGTATCCGTCAAGGTAAATGCGGTAATCTATTTCAGGGTTCTAAGTCCGGAAAAGGCCGTGGTTCAGGTAGAGGATTATTACTTTGCCACATCCCAGCTTTCACAGACAACACTGCGGTCTATTCTGGGTCAGAGCGAACTGGATGAATTGTTATCAGACCGGGATAAAATCAATCATTCCCTGCAGGAAATCATTGACCGGCAGACCGATCCCTGGGGTGTAAAAGTGGCCAATGTAGAAATCAAACATGTTGATTTGCCCGTTGAAATGCAACGTTCCATGGCCAAACAGGCCGAGGCAGAGCGTGAAAGGCGGGCAAAGATCATTGCTGCCGAAGGAGAATTTCAGGCAGCCCAGAAACTCAGCGATGCGGCTGAAATTATTGATAAGCACCCCTCTGCTATTCAACTCAGATACCTGCAAACACTCATTGAAATTTCCAGCGAAAACAATACAACCACTGTTTTCCCCATCCCTCTGGATATTTTTGAACCGTTTAAACGCTTTATTGAAAAAGGTTCGACTGAAAGCGATCAGAAAAAAACCTGATACGTATTGTTATGGCGTAATAGCCCATATTTGACACATAATTCCTGAAACAGCTGAACCCCGGATTCAACCTGACCGGGGTTTAGTGTATGGAGAATATTTTTTGTCAGATAATGCAATAATTCAGGTGTTGGAATGTTCAATTCGCGGCTCCAGGTATTCACAAGTGCTGTTTGATGTTTTTTCCAGAACATAAAATTTTCATGCAACCAGGGGTGGACCTGCAACAGGTTTTCTATTTCAAAAGATGCAGTAACAGCATAGATAAAGGGTGTATCAAAAGTCTCTTTCCACCATTTTCCAAGGTCAATGCAGACCGGCAGATCCGGGATTCCGGCCCGGAAATTATCATCCCCGATCAATAAAAAAGCGTCAATATCTTTACGTAAAAGCATGGCTTCAAAAGGCAGGGATACATATTGGATACGCTGATACCCTGTTTCATTCAAAAGGATTTTAAGCATACGGACAGAGGTGCGGCTTTTGGCATCCAGGGCAATCAAGGCTCTGTCTTCCAGTCTTTTCTTACTGTAAAGACACACCGAGCGTACGGGTCCGTCGCTGGCAATAACATATTTTCCGGACATCACCGGCAGGGCATTTTCTAAAAACGAAAAGGTGGGAACCATGGCTGTATCCAGGGCATGTTGAAACAGCATCTCATACAGATGTGAGGGTGCCGCCAGGGTCAGCTTCACGGCGATATCTGAATTCCTGTCAGGCGGCAGTGCCCGGACCAACGGATAGGCATTGATAAAATCAATACCTCCAAAATGAAGTGTTTTCATCAGACTTCCCTGATTTCCCGGAAAAATGTATCCCTTTCCACAGGAATATATCCTGCTGAACGGATCAGTGCTCTCAGTTCATTGACCGTCATCGCGGATTGGGTTTCGGCTCCGGCTTCATGCGCTACATGTTCTTCAATGACTGTCCCATCAATATCATCGGCACCAAAATTCAGGGCTGTCTGGGCTACCGGGGATGTCAGGTAAATCCAAAAAGCTTTTATATGGGGGATATTATCCAGCATCAAACGGCTCACAGCCTGAACTTTCAGGTCATCCCCTGCATGAGTCCTTTTTCCTTTCAGGGCATTATTCATAGGCTGGTATGGTAAGGGAATAAAATTGAGAATACCCCGGGTCTCATCCTGCAAATCACGTATCCGTATCATATGATCCACACGCTCTTCCGGTGTTTCCACATGACCATATAACATGGTGGCATTGCTTTTCAAACCCATGCCATGAGCAATTTTCGTAATTTCAAGCCATCGTTGGGCGGATATTTTTTCAGGGCAGAGAATTTTCCTTACCCGGGGAGCAAAGAGTTCGGCTCCTCCTCCCGGCAGAGCTTGAAGTCCGGCTTCCATCAAATCCTCAAGGACCCGTTCCACGCTTTTGCCGGAAATCCGGGAAAAGTAGTCAATTTCAACGGAATCATACATTTTCAGCACAGCCTGGGGACGTAATGATTTTAGCAGGCGAACCATATCAACATAGTAACTGAAAGGTAAATCCGGATGGAGTCCGCCCACCACATGAATTTCACTAACCGGCTCCTGGAGATGGTCCCGCACTTTTTTTTCAATATCCGCTAAAGTAAGGGTATAGGCACCGCTTGTGTCCCGTTTTCTGTGAAAAGCACAAAATGCACATCGGTTTATACATATATTGGAATAGTTTATCACCTGATTTCGGATGTAATAGGCTTTATGGTTGGAGACCGCCTCCCGCCGGATATTGGCAAGATAGCCAACGGCAGGGAGGGATATATTCCGAAAGAGATGAACACCTTCTTCAAAAGAGAGCCGCTGACCTGTTAAAACCTTTTCTGCAAGGGATTCATACCCCTTAAAAATTATTTCTGTTATAAGCCTTTCTGTCATCCAAAACCTTTATATTTTTTTCACTCAAAGAATTTACATCATTCACGTCGAATCTGAAATAAAAGCCACAATTCGGTCCTGAATTGTCTTTTGAAATGCATCATACAAAACATTAAATTAAGATATAAATATGGAGAAAACCTATGCCCCCCTTGAATCCCTTAAAAGGAAAGGACCAGTTACAGGATGTGGGAGAAACACAACGAAATCTTGAAGAACAGGTCCGTCAGGGCATTCCTTTACATGATTTACTCCCTGAAGAATTAAAAAAGCCCGGGAAGGTCGTACACCAACCGGCTTCCAATCTCTTTAAACTAAAAATAAAGTGAGGACATTTTGAAACTGGAACTTCAACGGATTGGCTTATGGCCATTATTCAGGAACACATTTTTGGTTTCGGGATTGTTATTCCTGATTCTTTTCATTTTTATGGGAAATGTTCTGGTTCAGATGATGCAACAATCCATGAGTGATATAGGAATGGGGGGATCAACTCTATCGGGGTCTCTTTCTTTTTTCACATTATTGACTCTGGCAATATCGAATGCGTTTTTCTTCAGTCCTGGAGTTTAATGACCCCTATGAGGGATATGAAGATGATTATACAGAAAACATCTTACCGGAAGAAGAAAGCTCATTTCCTGAAATAGATGAAGAAGAGACAAATCGGGAATGAATCAGTCAGCAATACGGGTGCGTTTTGCTCCCAGTCCAACGGGATATCTGCACATCGGCGGGGCCAGAACAGCTCTTTTTAATTATTTATACGCCCGGAGCATGGGGGGGACATATCTTTTACGGATAGAAGATACAGATACCGAACGCTCATCACAGGAGATGATTGAGCAGATTCTGGACTCATTATCCTGGCTGGGGCTATTGCCCGATGAACCTTATGTCCTACAATCTGACAATATTCAGGCCCACAGGCACTCGGTAGACACTTTACTCAATGAGGGCAAGGCCTATCGTTGCTTTTGCACCAAAGAAGCTCTGGAATCAGAAAAAGAAAAAGCCGCCCGGGAAAACAGACCATATCGATACAGTGGTAAGTGCCGGAATCTGACAGATCAGGAAATCCAGGAGAAACTGGATCATAACCTGCCTTTTACGGTACGTCTGAAGGTGCCCAATGAGGGAGTGACACGCTTCAAGGATATGGTCTTCAAATCCATTGAAGTCAAAAATTCAGAAATTGATGATTTTAT
>LGGY01000072.1 GCA_001509335.1 Fidelibacterota bacterium 46_43 | reverse complement strand
TTTGGGACATTCCTCGGTTGTCGTGACTGAAATCTACACCAAAATCCCCATCGACTATCTGAAGAATGTCATCAGCATCCGGAACCAGAAGTCCTGAACAGAATCCGGGGTTTTGCATGGGATGTCTCCTGTGATAAGCCCCGGTTTTTCAATAAAACAGTACCCTCTCAGGGAATCATTGCAGCACATGTTTCCGCTATGTTTCCGTTTTTGTTCATGCATGTAATATTTGCTGTACTTGTAACAGGTTGTTAATCAGTTTGTTATAGTAAAGTTAGTCTCGAAGTGTGTTTCCGTTACTGTAAACGGTCAGTTTCTATCGTTTGGGTAATTTATGGAAGATACTTCTCTTCAGCTGTTCCGTAGTATTCCCCTAACATCACGTAAAATCAATGCAATACACAATTGGAACAACCCTGAAAATGTTTCCGCTATGTTTCCGTTAAACGTCATTAAACCCTGCTAAAATTAAGCAAATTCGGCACTTTACCCGGGACAAAAAAGAAGCCTCCGGAATGCCTCGGAGGAACCAACGGATTAAGAGTCCGCTGCTCTACCAATTGAGCTAGTGACGCCCCTTGTACGCACGGAAGGATTTGAACCCTCGGCCTACGGAACCGGAATCCGTCGCTCTATCCAGCTGAGCTACGTGCGCATACCTTTCAAAAAAGCTCATTAATATAACAGAGATTCCTGAAAAAATAAATGCTTTTTGTCCTGCCACCTGAGTTTCTGTCTTTTCTTCTGACAAACCGTCTTTTATGTGAAACGCGTTACGCATTCTTTTGATATCTTCACCTATCATAATTATATTCATCACGTTTTGAAAGTTTGTTTAGAAACCAAACAAAGTGAAAGTTGATAAGATTTCCAATGACAATAAAACTCCTCACATTTCTCTATCAGTTCGCCGTTATCTTCTATATCTATATGGGGATTCGTGTACTCAGACGTCAACATAAATCCACACTGAACCGGATCTTTCTTCTTCTCTGTATCACACTTGCTATCTGGTCTTTTACCACCGGCTTTATGATCCAGTCCGCCAGTCCGGATTCTGCCAATACCTGGCGGATATTTTCAACCCTGGGATTCTGCCTGATGCCGGCCTTTTTTCTCCATTTTTTTATGCTGAAGACCGGTTTTAAACTGATATATAAATGTAAATATTGTGCCTATCTATTGTATATCCCCGGCATTCTCTATGTTGCGACAGCTTTTTTGAATCCTCATGTGTTTCATGATGGACAATACGTTCTTACACCAGCCGGATGGACCTTCCTCTCTTCCGGAAACTGGCTGGACTGGTCCTATAATGTGTATTATTCATCCTATTTCGTGATCGGATTCTCCCTGTTGATCCACTGGTTGAAAAAGGCGAATAAAAAACGGGAGAAAAGTCAGGCACGGTTAATTTTTATATCCCTGGTCATTGCCTTTGTTTTCGGCTCTCTGACAGATGTAATCCTCCCGGTAATGCAGATTCCTACACCGCCCCTTGCCGTACTTTTTGCCCTTATTCCGGCGATCACCCTTTGGTATACGATCGAGAAATATCGGGCGATGGGACTCAGTTCGCAGAATATTGTGTCGGATATTCTGAAAAATATGGGAGAAGGACTCCTCCTGTTGGATATGAGAGGACGTATCCGGGAAATCAGCGACGAAACATTGAATCTTTTGGCGTGTACACGTGATGATCTGATGATGAAGCCAGTGTCTATGATCATTTTCCAATCAGATGTTCACCGCATCTCCCATCTGTTGGATATGGAAAGCAGAAAACCTGTCCGGAATCTGGATATCAGTCTACGGCGTTTCGACGGGAAACCCTTTCCTGCTATTTTTTCCATGGCTCCGGTCTTTGATGACTGGAATGATGTGCTGGGATACATTTGCATTTTCCGGGATTATACGGAAGAAAAGAAGAACGAAGAGCAAATTCGTGCATCCCTTCGGGAAAAAGAGATTCTTCTGGCAGAAATTCACCACCGTGTGAAAAATAATCTCCAGTTGATTAACAGTCTGGTGAATATGCAGCAAAATCTCTCCGGCGAGGAAAATATGGTACTGAAAAGCATAAAAAGCAGGATCCGGGCTATATCCCTTGTCCATGAAAAACTCTTCCTGACCCAGAATGTTGAAGCGATTGATTTTTCCGATTTTCTGACGGACCTTATTGCACACTTGTCCATGTACTATAAAAAGCCGGGGCTCCGTATCCAAACGCATATTCATGTTGATCATGTGGTGCTTCCCCTGGAACAGGCAACACCCTGCTCTTTGATCCTGAATGAAATCATCAGCAATTCATTCAAATATGGATTTACCGGAAAGGAATCAGGCGATTTGCAGGTTTCTTTTGTTCAGGAAAATGAGCAATATGTGCTTACGGTCAGAAACGACGGGGAAACCATTCCGAAACATGCTGTGAAGAGCGAGACCTTCGGCCTGGGGATGAAAATTACAAAAGCTTTGGTTCAGCAATTAAAAGGGTCACTTGAAATCCAACATTCCGGCGGAACAACCTTCAGAATTTGTTTTCCCAAAATGAACTCATCCCAGTGCCAACGGTTTTAATGCAATCAATCCTATAGAATTTTTCGTAAAACAGGTGCGATAATCAGGGATCCGAGAATCAATCCCCCCGTGGGAAAAATATACCAGGGCGTTGTTGTTAAAAATTGGGTCAGGTAATTTGTGCCGGTTGTGATGCCGTGCAGGAAAAGGACCAGGTTGAAACCGAAAATGACGGTGAGTCCCAGAAGACCCACAAGATTCAGGATCAAATCCGGAGAATAGAGAGGACTCCAGACCTTCTTCAGGATGGCTGTATTCACGGTGCCTGGAAGGGGAGTGGGGACACGAAGCTAAGAAAGGACGAAGGAAAGAGGGTACGAAAGGTGACTGAATTTTTGAATGTCGGGTCTTGAATTGTTGAACACTTTTAAGAGGTAGTAGACAGTGGTCAGAGAATTTGGTTGATTGATTTGAATGGGGAATTTTTATTGATTATAAGATGAGATTATAATGGGGATAGAATATATAAATTCGATTATTTAATACCCCCCACCCCGGGGGAAAGATAAAGCAAAATGCGATATGAAGCAAGTTAATATTGTTAATCGTATATATGATTAGACAAATCATTTAATGATTAGTAATCCAGAGTTTCTATACTGATCCATGTCACCGGATAATCTGCAAAGCAGTCGTATCGAAATTCGGTTGCTGAGTAGAGCACCGTCAGGAGACCATACCGAGGCGCCAACTTCAAACATTACAGATCCACCACGTATTAATAAATCAAAACAGCATAATATATTAAAGATAATATAATCTTGCGATTGCACGGATTAAGGGATCCTGAATTCACGTCAACTTGTATTCAGCTCGCACCCCATGAACCCTATGCCAGATCGAAACGGAAATTCCAAAAGTCTATCAAAAAACCCACCAAAAGCAACCACAGTGAGTGCCTATTGTCTCAATGTCTGAATATCCTCGAGCCAAAACAACACCTCAACTTCCAAACGTCTGAATGTCTCAACGTCTAAACATTCAAAAGATTTTAAAAAAAATCCTTGCAATAATATGTGAGTTGTTTTAAACTGAAGTTGTCATACATATTACTAATTAGCATTGCCGGACAGGATTGAAAATGCATAGAATAAAAGAGCATTCACATCGCAAAACGGAATTTCATGACCGTATGCCTTTTGTTATCCTTTTAATTTGTCATACAAATACGGTAGCGGTTTTCCAATGGCCCGACGGAGGAGTTTGAATGAGAAAGTATATACACCTGATTTTCATTATTGTAGTGTATGCGGGATTCGCTTATGGCGGAAATGCCGGAAAAATTTCCGGTCGCATAACCGATGAGACCAATGGTTCCCCCCTTGCCGGTGCCAATGTTATGATTACCCACCGGTGGAGTGGTGAACAGGAAATTCCTCTGGAAGAACCGCTGGGTGCCGCCACAGATGGTGACGGTCATTATTTTATCCTGAATGTGGACCCGGGACAATACAGTGTAACTGCTTCTTATATCGGGTACCGCCCTTATCGGAAAACGAACATTGTGGTTTATGTGGATAAAACCGTTTACCTGGATATTGCCCTTGCT
>LGGY01000071.1 GCA_001509335.1 Fidelibacterota bacterium 46_43 | reverse complement strand
CAACTGCCGACTGTCAACTATTGACTGTCCGCTCTCTGCATCGCCAGCAGGCATTCAATGGTGGATTCGGCACCGGAGTTATAATTCACACTCCCTGCATCATCAATTCCGTCATAGCAACGGCCGGTCCCGGGATCGTACATGGGTATAGCAGCGGTGTTTTTTCCCGTAAACCAGGCAAAAATTTCTTCGGATCGTTTTATATCTTTTGGGTCTCCGGTCACATCTGCAAGGGCTTTGATGCCCTGATACATGGAATTGATGCCATAAGCAATTTGAGGATAGGGTGTCAGCGTGTATGTGGAATCAGGATGGACGGTGATTTCCCATGGGAAATTGTTTGTTAGCACAAAAGGAACGAAGTGATCTGCCCACAGCCGGACACTTTCAAGACAGGCAGGGTTTTCCGTTAACCGATAGGCCGCCATGAGCGCTGCAGCCTGTGTATTGCCCCAGTTATGCCAGGTAGATTCCCAACAGAAATACATACCGTGCAGTTCACTTTCCGGGTTCAGATACTGGTATCCCATCAAACCTTCGGCTATTTTTTTTACCGCTTCATGGTAATTAAAATCCCCTGTTTCCGTTAGGCGGACCAGTACGGTAAGGAGTTCTGCATTCATATCCGGAGCTTTTTTGATCAGCCACAAAGGACGAGCTCCCAAAGGTGTGTCTTCCGTTTCCGGATAAAGAGATAAAATATCTTTTAGATGAGGATCCATGGTTTGGATTTGCTTCTTCACCCGTTCATGCAGATCTGCATATTTCGGACGGTCGCGGAATATGTTGTAAGCTGCCGTAAGTCCCCGAAGTCCCCGGATAGCCCACCATTGAAATTCAGCAGTGCTGGTCCGGTATTTCGTATTGATAGAACCATCCTTAAGCATAAAGTTGAACCACAGACCGTCATCACGACCCATATAGAGCAAAAAAAGGGTCATGCCGGCAGCAATGGGAAGTAAGTCGTTCCTGTTATGCCGGATTATTTCTGTCTCCAGGACTTCCAGAAAACGTCCCACATCGTCCACACACGTGATACCTTCACCGGGAGCAATGACCGGTGCATAAGAGGGCGCATCAGCATAGATGTAGATAAAAGATAGAGACTCCCCATCGACTGTAAGGCTGTCTGTCAGGTTCAGGGCGTGATTCAGGTTTACAGGAGATTGCAAGTCGTCTTTCCGAGAATCACATCCCTGAAAAAATAACACAAAGCTCAGCAGGAGGATTGTTCTAATCATATTTTTATCCGGTCTTTCTCTTCAAAAATCAGATCTGTTTTATCCACAACCGCTGCTCCGATGACGGTATCGGCCCCGGCATAAATCACCACATATTGATCTTTTGTTTCCATGGTGGCACAACTGAAGATCACATTGGGTACAAAGCCGTGAATTTCCCAGTCCAGTTCCGGTTCAATGACCGGCCGGGACTGGCGGGCCAGAATTTTTGTGGGATCGTGATAATCCAGCAGAGCCACACCCAGGCGGTACGCATTGGTCTCATCCACGGCATGATAGAATAGAAGCCACCCTTCCGGATGTTTAACAGGTGGACCTGCAATGCCAATACGGACGCTCTGCCAGTCATCGCTGATGGGGGCCATGATTTTTGTGTGATTGTAAAAACGCTTCATATCCTGGGTATAACCAACCCAGATATCGGGATGGCGGCGGTGTAAAAGGATGTATTCTCCGTTGATTTTTTCCGGAAAAAAGGCGGAATTTTTATTCTCCTCATCCAAAAGGACCCCTTTCCGGTCCCAGTGAATCAGATCCCGGCTGGTGGCCAGGCAGATCCGGTAATCCCCGGGGAAGCGGTTTCCAAATCCTGTATAGGTCATATAAAAGGTATTTTCAATTTTCACAATCCGGGGGTCTTCAGGTCCCCGTAATTCCTGGGGAACATCGTTTCTCACAATGGGTTCTTCCCGCCTTTCCCAGTGAATCAGATCATCACTGGTGGCATACCCCAGTTGATTAATGTATTCACCAAAGCGGGCATGGCCGCCGATATTGGTGGCCCTGTAAATCATGTGAAAGAGTCCGTTTTCATAGACAGCTCCTGCATTGAAAACGGCTGCCCGTTCCCATTCATGTTCCGGATTGGGTAAAAAAACCGGGTCTTTTGAAATTCTGCGTAGTGTAATCATTGTGTCTGTGTCCTGTATTTACGGGTTCAGGGTTAAAACAGTTTTCAGGCTTTTCTGTTCGGTCTGATTCTCAATGGCATGTTCAATCTCCCCCAGTGGGAATGTGTGTATTGCAATGTCATCCAATGTGATCTTTTTCGATTGTACCAAATCGATGGCAGCTTGAAAAGTCCCCGGATTGAGAAATGAGCCACTGATACGGATATCATTTTTAAAGAGTTCATAAGGATATAAGGCAAAAGAGTGTCCAGGGTGTGTGACGCCAAACAGGATTAAATGACTGCCACGGTTTAAAAGGGAATATGCAGTTTTGACCGCCTGGATGTTTCCCACACATTCTATCACACAATCGGCTCCGCCCCGGGTTAATGTGCGGATTTTTTCCTGAAGACGGGGATCATGAGGGTCGAATGCCGCATCTGCCCCCTGTGTCATCCCGAAATTTCTCCGGCTTATATCCGGTTCCACCAGAAGAACCACACGTGCCGGAGAGAGTCTGACAAGTTTCAGCATAAGCAGCCCAATCATTCCGCCGCCAACGATAACTACGGCATCCCCGGAATGAATCTCAGCCTTCTGAAAACCATACAGGGCACAGGAGAGGGGTTCCATCAAAGCTGCCTGCTCCGGGGAAAGCGATGGCGGAATGGAGTAGCACTGACTTTCGGGAACGTAGCAATGGGTGGCAAAACCGCCGTCGATATTCACACCTATCGCTGTCAGGTTTTCGCAAAGATGAACTTTTCCTTTCCTGCAGAACCGGCATTGTCCGCAAGCAATATTGGGATCTACACTAATGGAATCGCCTGCCTGGACAAAGGTGACCTGTGTGCCTGTTTTTTCAACAATCCCACAAAATTCATGCCCCAGGATAACCGGTGGACTGGCCTCTGATTCGCCCTTCAGGATTTTGATATCCGTTCCGCAAATTCCACAAGCCTGGACCCGAAGCAGAACTTCATGACCTTCGGGATCGCGAAGGTCTCGCTCAATGGGATTCAGGCTTTTTCCGTCAAATTGCATGGCGTTCATCATTAGTTTTTTAACCCTGTTGTAGCCATGCTTTCGATGAAATAGCGCTGGAAGAAAGCGTAGACGAGAATGATGGGAACAGCTAAAAGAGTTGCCGCTGCCAGCTCTGCTCCAAGCTGGGCTTCCGCCTGACCACCTACAGCAAAAAGGGTCACCATCTGGGGCATGGTCATTAATTCCCGCACGCGGATCACAATCAAAGGCCATAAAACATCATTCCAGCTTCCCATAAAAGAAATAATGCCTACGGTGATGATCACCGGACGAGAAAGCGGCCAGAAAATCCTGAACAGAATCATCAGATCATTACACCCATCTATTCGGGCGGCATCCATAAGATCCTGGGGAATATCAAGGAAAAACTGCCGGAAAAGAAGGATACCGAAAGAACTGATCATGCCCGGGACTATAAGGGCGGCGTAACTATCCACCCAGCCGAA
>LGGY01000070.1 GCA_001509335.1 Fidelibacterota bacterium 46_43 | reverse complement strand
GGAAGTGATATTGCCGATGACGCCCAATTCAAACTGGCAAAATCCCATTATTATTTAAAAGAATATCTGGTGGCCATCGACGAATTTCAACGGTTATTGCTCCGTTGGCCGGCCAGCGATCTGGCTGAAGAAGCGGATTTCATGATCGGTGAATGCTATTTTGAACTATCCCCTATCTATCAAAGAGATCAAACCTATACATACTATGCCATTCAGCAGTATCAGGATTTCATCGATACTTCCCCCCACAGCAAATTCCGGAAACAGGCTGAAGAACGGATTCAGACATGTCGTTTGAAACTGGCCAAAAAAGTCTTCGATGCCGGTGAACTGTACATGATTCTACGGGAATGGAAAGCGGCAATCATCACCTTTGAAGAAATTATCAATGAATATTACGATACACCTCTCTATCAACCCACCCTGCTGAATATGGCGGAATGTTACAAGAAGATCGGGGATGTGGAAAAATTGTCTGAGATATATCATGAAATTGATAAATCCAAACTGAATTCATCCCAAGACAGGCTTCGCTACAATTCCCTGATGAACATCCCGGACTGAAAGTAAACTCCATGAAACTCTGTTTATACGGAGGATCCTTTGATCCCGTTCATAACGGTCACCTCTTTTATGCCCGCAAGGCACAGGAGCAACTGTCACCGGACCGGATCATTCTGATGCCAGCAAACCGTTCTCCTTTCAAAGAGAAAAATCCCATAGCAGGAAGTCATCGTCTGGAAATGCTCAAACGGGCTTTTACAGGGATGGAAAACATTCAAATCAGCACCTGGGAGCTTGAAAAACCCGGCCCATCTTACACAATTGATACGGTCCGATATTTGATATCCCTTTATGATGCCGTTAAAAAATTATACATTCTCGCCGGTATGGATCAAATGGTTGAAATAGAGAAATGGAAAGATATTGAAGAGATGCTGTCATTGGGTGTCTCGTTTGCTGTTTTTCCCAGAAAAGGGTACTCTTTTTCAGATATTCATCCCGATTTTCGTCCCCTTTGCGTTTTGATTGACGGACCCGTTGTGGAAATCAGCGCTTCTGACCTGCGGGAGAAAATCCGCAAGGGTAAAGATGTGTCAGGCCTGATTCCTCCCTCCGTCTTGAACTATATTCAGGAAAACAAACTTTATATTCATGCCTGAACTGGTACAACAACTGATGCTGTTTGCTATCGGCATTGTGCTGCTATACTACGGTGCAGATTTTCTGGTCCGCGGCGGAGCCAACATCGCCCGGATTTTTGGAGTAAAGCCCATGGTCATCGGGCTCACCATTGTGGCATTCGGGACATCCATGCCTGAATTTCTGGTGGGGACCATGGCGACCATCAAGGGACAATCGGATATTGCCATCGGGAATGTGGTGGGAAGCAATATCGCCAACATCGCCTTGATTTTGGGACTTTCGGCTCTTTTCTCTCCCCTTATCATACATTATAAGATGATCCGGAAAGAACTTATATTTCTCCTTATTTCATCACTGGTTTTTATATACTTTATCCGTGACGGTGTAAATTTTTGGGAAAGTCTCCTTTTTGTGACGATTCTTGTGGGATATACCGTCTATCTGGCCATGCATCTCGAAGAGGTCCCGATTACCGAAAAGCTGCCGGAAAAAACAAGTTCGACATGGATCAATATATTTTTTATCGTGATCGGTGTAACGGGACTTACATTCGGTTCAGACTGGCTGGTAAGCTCTGCCGTTTACATAGCACAACTTATCAAAATCCCGGATATCGTCATTGGGATGACCATAGTGGCTGTGGGCACATCTCTCCCTGAACTGGCTGCCAGTGTGATGGCTGCGGTGAAAAAAGAGACGGATATTTCTGTGGGAAATATCATCGGGTCCAATTTGTTTAACATGTTTTTTGTGATCGGAGGTATTGGTCTCTTTAAACATGTTCCTGTTAACCCGATCATTTTTACTTTTGAAATCCCGGTGATGCTGGGTCTTGTGATTATTCTTTTTCCTATGATTGTCCTCCTGAAAGGATTAAACCGGTATTGCGGAGCGATCCTGATCGTGATTTATATTGTGTTTAATCTTTACCTGTATATGACCCGGCAAATGCCTTTATGAACCAACCCCTTCATATCATTCCGCCCTATAGCCGGTCTGCAGATTTTTACGACGAGCTCATGGCAGATATTGATTATGAAGGATGGGCAGAATATTTAATGGATCTGTCCGCCGAACTTAATATCCGAACAGATGCCATCATCGATTTTTCCTGTGGAACGGGAACCCTTTTACACCACTTGTCTGCCGGGGCACGACGAATCCGTGGACTGGATATTTCGGAATCCATGATCCGGCAGGCGAAAGCAAAATATCCCGAACACGAGTGGTTTGTCGGAGACATGATGACAGCATCCATACCTGAAGGCTTTTCGTTAGGACTCAATCTCCATGACTCTTTGAATTACATTAAAGATACTGAAGCTTTAAAGCATTATATCCATCGCATGCAAAAAACCTGCAAACCGGGACAAAGTTTATATTTCGATTTTGCCCTTCCGGGTCTGATTGAAAAATATTTTATCCATCACGATGAGACAAAACACATGCGGAATGGGGATATTGTTTACCGCCGTCACGACTACCTGGAGGGAGAAAATCTGTGTCTTACCTATCTGGAAATCACCCATAGGGGTCAACGGATCGTGGAAATCCACCCTCAGCGGATCTGGCCTTTTCATGAATTAAAAGAAATGTTTATTGGATTACCGGGTCAGAATCTCTTATTTTTAGAGGAATTTTCGTACCTGGAGGCACATGAACAATCTGAACGCTTATTGGTTGTGATCACCCATGATTGAGTGCAGCAAACTGACTGTCAATTTTGGAAACGGTGAAGGCATCCGAAATATTACAACCCAGTTTTATGAAGGGGATTTCACCCTGCTGCTGGGACCTACCGGGTGCGGTAAATCCACCCTGATGCGTGTGATGTATATGGATATTCTGCCAAGCAAAGGATATATCAGCATCCGAAACTGGGACAGCCGGAAAATCAATAAGCGGCAGATACTGAAGCTTCGCCGGGGTATTGGGATTATTTTTCAGGATTTTCGTTTGATTGACAACCTGAGTGTCTTTGAAAATGTCGCTTTGCCCCTGATTATGACTGGTCACTCTCGAAAATCCATTCACGAAAGAGTGAGTGTGATCCTTGACGAAGTAGGCCTTCTGGAAACGTGGCGCCAGAAAGCCGGATCTCTAAGCGGTGGAGAGAAACAACGGGTTGCCATCGCCCGTGCAATCGTGAAAAAACCATTTCTGGTCCTCGCAGACGAACCGACAGGCAATCTGGACCCGGAAGCTGCCAATACGGTTTTTGAATTATTAAAGAAAATAAATGCCCTGGGAACGTCGGTCATTATGGCCACCCACAATTACCCCCTGATCGAAGATACGGATTACCGCAGAATTTATATGGAAAACGGAAGCCTGGTGGATTTATAATGCGCCTTTCATTCATCCTGAAACAGACCTTCATCAATTTGTGGACTGCCCGTCTGCCTGCTCTGGTTGCAGTATTCACTATCGGCATATCCTTGAGCATCGTTATTGGCATGGGGCTTTTAGGGTACAAAGC
>LGGY01000226.1 GCA_001509335.1 Fidelibacterota bacterium 46_43 | reverse complement strand
GATGATATCGCACGCATTTGGATTGCACACAACAATACGCCATTGATTTTCTCGACTGCAGTCGAGGGTTATGGCCCGCAGCCCGTTGGTGCAGACTACTTTGAGTTTGTTACATTTGTTGATTAGTTGATAAAGAAATGGATTGATGTTCTTATATCAATCCCGACGAGTAAGTCCGGGGGGCGGTTTTTTCCGCCCCCCATTGCATAAAAAGAAGAGAGGTTACTTTGGGAAGATATATTCTACGAAGATTATTATCTGTGATCCCCACATTGATAGGCGTCACCTTGGTTATATTTTTGTTTCAGCGATTAATCCCGGGTGACCCTGCTGTTGCCATGTTAGGAGAACGTGCCACTGAAGAAAATATCGCCCGGATCAGAGAGCAGTTTGGCTTGGATCGCCCTTCATTTCTTGATCGTGACGCTTTAGCAGAGGGCGATTTGGCTGGATTCTTTGACAGTCAATATTCTCGGTATTTTGGACGATTGATGCGGTTTGACCTTGGAGAATCCATTCACCGTCGAATACCGGTGGCAGAGACTTTGAAAGAACGTTTCCCTGCCACACTGGAACTCTCCCTTCTCTCGATGTCCATTGCTTTATTGATCGGAATCCCTGCTGGCATTGCGTCCGCTTCTAAGCGTAATACCGCCCTGGATGGTGTGACCATGGTGGGTTCATTGATCGGTGTTTCCATGCCAATTTTTTGGTTGGGGATCATGGAGATCATGCTGTTTTCAGTTTTTCTTAAATGGCTCCCAACGGGCGGTCGTTTACCCACAGGTGTAGAAATTCAGTCGATTACGAACCTTCTATTATTAGATAGTTTGTTGACTGGAAATTTTGCTGGTTTTGTGGCTGCACTCAAGCACATTATTTTGCCAGCTGTTGCGCTGGCAACCATTCCTGCAGCAATCATCACACGCATGACTCGATCCAGCATGCTGGATGTGCTTCAGGAGGATTATATCCGAACAGCGACAGCTAAGGGTTTATCTTTGAAAGTTGTGCTTTTTCGTCACGCATTGAAAAACGCTTTTTTGCCTGTAATTACCATCATTGGGCTCCAGGCAGGCTCTTTGTTAGCTGGGGCTGTGCTTACAGAAACAATTTTTTCCTGGCCAGGTATAGGAAAATGGGTTTATGACTCCATTCTTGGGCGAGATTATCCCATTGTTCAGGGCGTGACACTTTTAATTGCAATTATCTTTTTATTTGTAAACCTGGTTGTGGACCTGTCTTACGCCATATTGGATCCACGCATCAGTTTGGAGTGAGGAATCGCATGGAAGAGACGAAATTTGAAATCAACGGCCTTGAAGATTTTGCGGTTCGAGAGCATCGCTCACTCTGGATTGATGCCTGGCGCCGACTGGTTGCAAATCGAACTGCAATGGTGGGATTGATCGTCGTTGTTTTATTTTTACTATCTGCAACCTTCGCACATTTTTTTTGGGATTACGAACCAAAAATAGATTTGGATTACGGCGCAAAATTATTACCCCCACAACTTATTGCCACAGAAGAAGTGGACATACATCTCTTTGGTACAGATAAATTAGGGAGAGATATCTTCCGCCGCACAATTCACGGTGGGTGGAATTCACTGCGCGTTGGATTGGTCGCAGTCAGTATTTCACTCCTGGTTGGTGGGATTCTTGGGCTTTTGGCAGGCTTTTTTGAAAGTATCCACATGAATTTTTGGGAGTCATTTATTCTGATGACATTATTAGGATTTGCCCTGGGAATGCTGCCTGCCTGGATTGCCAGGCAATTTTTCCAGGCGATCCTTTTTGCATTACTTGGGGCGGGGTCTGTCGTTTTTGATCGCTATTTAAACGGAAAAAAGAAACACCGCCTTTATATTTTCCCCGCACTCGGCGCTATGCTTGCTGCACTTCCGGGATTGATGGTCGGTCCTATGGTTGCGCTCGTGTGCGGTGTTGTTGGTTTGTTGATTGGCTTATTGCTATCAAAGCCTGTTGGCGGGGAATTATTCTCAAATATTGTTATGCGGATTATGGACATTATTCTTTCTTTTCCAAGCTACCTGCTTGCAATTGCCATTGTTGCTTTTCTTGGTCCTGGACTTGAAAAGGGGATGATCGCAATTGGTGTGGTTGGCATTCCAGTTTATGCTCGATTAGCACGTTCAGCAGTCATGTCGGTGACTCAAAAAGAATATGTGCTTGCTTCTCATGCTGTTGGCGAATCTCACAGCCGGATGCTCTTCAGGCATGTTCTGCCCAACATTCTTTCTCCGATCATCGTCCAGGCAACGATGGGTCTGGCAAATGCCATTCTTTCAGCAGCAGCTTTAGGTTTTCTCGGATTGGGAGCTATTCCCCCGGAACCGGAATGGGGAGCAATGTTGGGTGACAGTTATAAGTACTTATCCAGCGGCGCATGGTGGGCGGTTTTATTCCCCGGGTTGGCAATTATGCTCAGCGTCCTTGGCTTCAACCTTCTGGGTGATGGTTTGCGGGATGCCCTGGACCCAAAAATTAGACTATGATACTGTCAATGCACTTGAAAAAAATAGGTGAATAATGGATGGATTGATAAAGCTTGAGAATTTGCGTACCCGATTTCACACTGAAGATGGCGTTGTCAATGCCGTCAATGGTGTGTCTTACGAGATGGCACAGGGAGAAGTATTGGGCGTGGTAGGGGAGAGCGGCTGTGGAAAAAGCGTCCATGCGCTTTCAATTATGAGATTGATCCAGATACCTCCAGGCGAAATTTATGACGGAAAAATTTGGTTTGACGGGCGAGATTTACTGACGCTCGATGAAAAAGAAATCCGTCAAGTTCGCGGGAGAGATATTGCCATGGTATTTCAGGACCCTATGTCTTCCCTCAATCCTGTTTACACGGTAGGCTTTCAAATTGTGGAGGCATTAACCCTTCACACAGATTTAAATCGAAAAGCTGCCAAAGAAAAGGCTGCTGAGCTTTTATCACTGGTCGGGATCCCGGAACCCAAAAAGCGATTGGATAATTACCCGCATCAATTCTCCGGTGGGATGCGTCAGCGTGCGATGATCGCAATGGCGCTTTCGTGCGAACCAAAATTGTTGATAGCTGATGAACCCACAACAGCGCTTGACGTTACCATTCAAGCGCAAATCGTTGACCTGGTTATCAGGCTCAAGGAAGAGCTGGGGATGGCAGTGATGTGGATCACGCATGATCTGGGTATTGTTGCTGAAATGGCTCATAAAATTAACGTGATGTATGCTGGTTACATCATTGAGAGGGGAAGCGCTCAGGACATATTCAAACGTACGAAACACCCATACACGATGGGGTTGTTGGGCTCGCTGCCGAAGATTGATGAAGCCCCCGGAACAAAACTATTTTCAATTCCAGGATTACCCCCTGATCTCGTCAGGCTGCCAAAGGGTTGTCCGTTTTTTGCTCGTTGTGCTTATCGTAAAGAACAATGTAAAACTGAAATGCCGCCGCTTGAAGAAGCAGAGCATGAAAGCCATATCGTTGCATGCTGGCGTTGGCGGGAGATCCAGGCAGGAGAAATTCAATGACATCTGAAAAATCGGTTCTGGTTCAAGTACGAAATTTGAAGAAATATTTTCCTGTTTATTCGGGATTAATTTTTAGAAGGCATGTAAAAGATGTCAAAGCTGTAGATGATATCAGTTTTGATATCCTCAAAGGTGAAAC
>LGGY01000069.1 GCA_001509335.1 Fidelibacterota bacterium 46_43 | reverse complement strand
AGAATAATAAAAACCTCTCGAATTTGGTTAAAGTTGACCAGAAAATCCCCATAGACAATATGTGTAAAGCCATCGGGGGCCGGGGATAATTCCCGGACAACCCCGACAGGTAAATCGCCGGGATAAATATCAGACATTCCTGATGTGACAACAAGATTACCCGGTTGGACGGTCATGGTATTGGGAATATCCGTAATAAGAAAGCGGTTGCCTCCGTACCACTGGAGAATTCCTTTGGCACCGGAGGGTTCTATGCGCACACTCAGACGAGAATTGGGGTCAATAAGGAGCTGGGCCAGGCTTGTGGATTCTCCCGTGTAGAATATTTTACCGATGACACCGTCCACATTCATGATGGGGTCATTTACCTGAACACTATCTTTTTCCCCCCGGTTTAACAAGAGACTATTGACACTTTTATGGATTCCCTCTGATAAAACCAGAGCTGAAAGCAGGTTGTATTCGGATTGCTCTTTAAAGTCCAGCATACTTTTCAATCGCTTGTTCTCATCGGCCAGGGATGCAAAACGGGAAACCTCCTGGCTCAGGTGAATTAAACGCCGGCTGAGGATCTCATTGGTTTCACGGGTTTCCATCAGGTCCCTGAACCAGACAACGGGCTCTTTCACCGGTGCAAGAACATCCCCGGCCCATATTTCCAAATGACGGATTACGGGATGAGATGATTTGGTAAAGATAATAAATGATACGAATAAAAGGACTATTGTAGAAATCTGGAATCGTCTGTTTAAAAAGAAATCTATGATTCTTTTCAGCATTACATCAGTATTTCTCTATATTTACCCACATCCTCCAGCACTTTACCTGTCCCCATGGCAACAGAGAGAAGGGGTTCTTCGGCAACATGGACCGGCAACTCCGTTTCCAGCCGGATACGCTCATCCAGTCCTTTTAATAGCGCACCACCCCCGGTAAGGATAATCCCCCTGTCCAGGATATCGGATGAGAGCTCAGGAGGTGTATTTTCCAGTGTCCTTTTGATACCGCTGATCATGACATCCACTGTTTCCCGCAGACACTCGCGGATCTGTTCCGATGTTACATCGATGGTCCGCGGAATACCCACCACAAAATTCCGTCCTTTGACGGACATGGTTTTATCTTCCACCTTGGTTGCAGACCCAATGTTCAGTTTAATTTGTTCGGCTGTCCGTTCACCAATAAGCAGATTGTGTTCTTTTCTGAAGTATTGAATAATGGCTTCATTCATCTCGTCTCCGGCAACCCGCAGACTCTCTTTGGTAACTACGCCGTTCAAGGCAATGATGGCAATTTCCGTGGTTCCTCCCCCGATATCCACAATCATGTTGCCTACCGGTTTGGAAATATCAATGCCGATACCCACGGCAGCAGCGACCGGTTCTTCTATCAGATAGATTTCCCGGGCATTTGCCCGTTCACCACTCTCTTTCACCGCCCGTTTTTCAACCTCGGTGATTCCCGAGGGGACACATATCACTATACGGGGACGAGCAAACCGGGAGATGTTAATCTTTTTGATAAATCCCTGAAGCATGGCATCAGTCATTTCAAAGTTGGCAATTACACCATCTTTCATGGGGCGCACAACTTCAATATTGGGATGGGTTCGCCCCATCATTTCCTTGGCATCATCACCGACGGCAATCACTTTATTGTTGATTGTAGATTTGGCAACAATAGACGGCTCATTGACCACAATGCCCTCTCCACGGGCATAAATCAATGTGTTGGCCGTTCCCAGATCAATGGCAATATCGCTGGATAACCAATTGAAAAACGAGAATTTCATGAATATTTCCCACCTCGAGATTTTTATAAGTGACAGGTATATCTCCTTAAAAAGGAGAATACGCCATTTTGGCGTAAATTTATACTCTTAAAGAAAAAGATACACGGGAATAATGAGAAAAACGAAAATAATTACTGAAACATCGCCTTGATGCTGCCCCAGGTATGCTGGAGAGAGGACACTACCATCACCACCTGAACAGACTGGTCTGAATAGGCAATGCTTTTATCCCGAAAGACAATTTTAAGCCGGTAGTTATACACCATATTGGCTGATTTTCCCAGGATTTTTTCATCAATATAAATATAGGCCCAACCATTGCCATGGGGCTCGATTTTTGCCAGATCATAATAGGAATCGTTGCTGTTCATGCTGCGTTGGATTACAAAAAGATCTACATTCTCTTCATGTTTCGTTTGCCACTCTACAACGATTTTGCCGTTTTGAACATAGGCATCAAAAGTCCCCAGACCATTCCATGCAAAAGCACTACTCCAGGCCATCAGCAGAATGGCTGCCACACTCAGGACGTATTTTCGATGAAATTTTTTCATATCAACGATAAAATATAAGTGAGTCCCCATAAGAAAACAAGTATTATTCACAAGTCGTGTGTCCACCGTCATAGTTCCCCATTTATCCCTACCAGGTGGGGATTGTGCCGGTAACATACCCTGTCATTTAATCATGTCCTGGGAAGTGTAATCATTGTAATTTTGCCATGATGGCCGAAGAGACACTTTTTTCAAAAAATGAGCGTGTACTGCCCCCTTTAGCCGTCCGGATGCGTCCTGCCCGTTTTACAGATCTGGTGGGGCAAGCCCACCTTACCGGCGAGGGGAAAATCCTGAACAACCTTTTCAGGAACCGGGAAATCATTCCCCTGATTTTATGGGGTCCTCCGGGTACGGGAAAAACCACCCTGGCCCGGCTGATGGCAGGACTTGCCGGTGCAGAGTTTCACGAAATCAGTGCCGTCACCGCCGGTGTAAAAGATGTCCGTGACCTGATCAGAACCGGTGAAACCAACATGAGCATGGGGAAAAAAACAGTCCTTTTTATTGATGAAATCCACCGTTTCAATAAAGCCCAGCAGGATGCCCTGCTCCATGCTGTTGAAAACGGGAGCCTGGTGCTGATCGGCGCCACAACGGAAAATCCCTCCTTTGAAGTCATATCACCCCTCCTCTCCCGTATGAAGGTCCTCAAACTGCAACCCCTCACTCCCGAAGAGCTGGAAATTCTTTTAAGCAGAGCTCTGACTTCAGATATTATCCTTTCGAAGTATTCCCTTGAACTGAGTCGTGAAAACAAAGAGTTCCTGCTTCGCAATGCAGGCGGAGATGCCCGAAAGATGTTAAATACGTTGGAACTCTGTTTCAAAATGACCCTTTCACGGCAAAGCGGAGCCAAAAAACTCACCATATCCCGGGATGATATTGAAAACGCCCTTCAGGAAAAAAACCTGCTGTATGATAAAACTGGCGATTATCATTACGATACCATTTCGGCCTTTATTAAAAGTGTCCGGGGCAGTGATCCTGATGCAGCAGTCTACTGGCTGGCCGTCATGCTGGAAGGCGGTGAAGATCCCCTTTTTATTGCCCGACGCCTGATCATCCTGGCGTCGGAAGATATCGGCAATTCGGAACCATTGGGACTCACTATGGCTGTCAGCGGTTTTCAGGCGGTCCATGCCATTGGGATGCCGGAAGCCGCCATCATCCTGGCCCAGGTAACAACCTTTCTCGCCTCTGCTCCCAAAAGCAATGCCGCCTATCTGAGCATTAAAAAATCACAGGATTTTGTCCGTGAAACCGGATTTCAAAATGTCCCCCTCCATTTGCGCAATGCCCCCACATCCCTCATGAAAGAAATGGATTATGCCAAAAATTATCAATATCCCCACGATACCGGGGG
>LGGY01000005.1 GCA_001509335.1 Fidelibacterota bacterium 46_43 | reverse complement strand
GTCATTGGTCAGGGTGCCTTAAGGCTCCATCGCGCCTATACCGTCATGCTTTTCGGAAGTATGCTCAGCGTGCTGATGCAAAAGACAAAGGTCGCGGAAAATCTGATTAAAAAGGGAGCTGAACTCTCCGGGGATAATCCCTGGATCATTGCTGTAATGATGCTTTTTCTGATTTCACTTCTTTTTACAACCCTGGGTGGACTGGGGGCTATCATTATGGTGGCGACTATTGTTTTACCCATTATGACATCGGTGGGCATCGGGCCCCTGACGGTTGTGGGCGTTTTCCTTTTCGGTTTGAGTATCGGGGGAATCCTGAATGCAGGCAACTGGGCCGTGTATGTAGATGTGATGAAACTTCCTGTGGAAGAAATCCGTTCGTTCGCCCTTTTGATGTTCGCCCTGGCATTTATGACAGCCCTCGTCTATATTACTGTCCAACTGTATAAAGACGGTCATGATTTAAATCTGAAAAAAATTATTTCTTACAGCATGGGTTTTATCATACTAGCCCTGGCACTATTTTACCTTTTAAATCGCTCGGGATTCACGAAAAAACCGGCAATTCAACATATTTTGTCCATGCTAAACACCGGCTTTAAATACGGGATCGGTCTCCTCTTGGGAGGATTATTCCTGTACAATGTGATCCGCATGTTTCGAAAAAAATCACCGGATACCAGTGTTCACTGGAGCGCTTTTTTATCTCCGGTTTTACCCCTCTTTTTGATTCTTTTGTACAGTATGGATTTTATCGCTGCCTTTATTTGCGGATTGATTTACGCCCTGGTGGCCACCTGGAAAAAAGGAAGTTTGAATGTGTTTATCAAATCCATCCTGGAAGGAGGTGCCGTAGTCATGCCTGCCCTGGTGATGATGCTGGGGATTGGTATGCTCCTAAATGCCATTATCGGTCCAGGCGGGGAATGGAATGCCATGCATCCTGAAGGCTGGCCGGTTCTCAATGTCCTCCGCCCCCTGATGATGGCCATTACACCCCAAACGCCTCTGGGATTTGTGTTAATCTTTACCTTGGCTGCTCCCCTGGCCCTGTATCGGGGTCCCCTGAATGTGTGGGGGATGGGGTATGGCATTGCAGCAGTCTTTCTGGCCAGTGGCATGCCTGCCGGAGCCGTGATGGGTGTACTTTTAGCAGTGGGACAGGTTCAGGGAATCTCCGATCCCACCAATACGCACAATGTGTGGCTTGCCAATGAAATGCAGCAGGATGTGCAAAAAGTCCTCTGGAATACCTTGCCCTATACCTGGTCGGTGGCTGTTGTGGGACTCATTGCCGCCTCATTAATTTTTTATTGATCCGGATCAATTATTTATGACAAAACGAAAAATAAAAATCGGAATTGATGTGGGGGGGACCTTCACCCACGCCGTGGCTGTGAACATTGCCGATTATTCTCTGTTGGGG
The DNA here is from genome assembly GCA_001509335.1 of Fidelibacterota bacterium 46_43. GTDB lineage: Bacteria > Fidelibacterota > Fidelibacteria > Fidelibacterales > Fidelibacteraceae > Fidelibacter. The sequence goes on along the minus strand of LGGY01000005.1, from coordinate 16,122 downwards.
AAAGCCTGTGTGCCAACCACCCACAAAGCGGATGAAGGGGTTGCACTAGGAGTGATCCAATCCATGAAAAACCTGATCCGGGATGCGGGAATTGCCCCGGATGAAGTGGTTTTGATCGCCCACTCTACCACCCAGGCCACAAATGCCCTGCTGGAAGGGGATGTGGCATCGGTGGGGGTGCTTGTGATGGGAAAGGGGTTGGAAGGTCGCCTGGGATTCCGCCAGATTCAAAATGACCGAATTGAACTGGCGCCTGGGAAATTTTTGAAAACATATCCTGCTTACATCGATGTGTCCCAGGGCTTTCAGCAGGATACCGTTCATGAACTGGTGAAAAAATTGTCCGGGGAAGGGGCTGAAGTCTTTGTGGCCACTGAAATTTTCGGGGTCGATCATCCCGAACGGGAAAGTCAGATCCGGGATATGGTGAAAGAGATGGGATATCTGGCCACGGCTGCCAGCTCCATTTCAAAACTTTATGGCCTCCGGGTCCGGACTCGAACTGCCCTGATCAATGCCAGTATGATGCCCAAAATGTTGGAAACAGCCAATATGACGGAAAAGGCGGTCCGGGAAAGCGGCATTAAGGCACCCCTCATGATTATGCGTTCCGATGGCGGGATCATGGATATTGAAGAGATGCGCAAACGTCCTATCCTGACCATGCTTTCAGGTCCCGCCGCCGGCGTGGCTGCCGCCCTGATGTATGCCAAAGTCTCAGATGGAATTTTTATCGAAGTGGGAGGGACTTCCACCGATATATCGGTCATCAAAAACGGAAAACCCCAGGTGAAAAGTGCCCAGATTGGCGGGAACCGGCTTTATTTACGGACTCTCGACGTCCGGACTCTGGGGATTGCCGGCGGTTCCATCCCCCGGATTAAAGAGAACAAAATTATCGATGTAGGTCCCCGAAGCGCCCATATTGCCGAACTGGGATATACAGCCTTTGCAAAGGAAAAAAACTTTTCCAATATCCGCCTCGATACGGTCTGTCCACGAAAGGGAGATCCGGATGATTATTTAAAGATCATCAACCAGGCTGATTATAAAAGTTATACCATCACACCAACCGGCGCTTCGTATTTTCTGGGACTTGTAAAAGATGCCGGTCACGGTTGGGCTAATGCGGATGCAGTAAAAAGTGTTTTTCAATCCCTGGGAAAACAATTGGATATGTCCCCGGAGCAACTGGCTGAAAAAATACTGGAGATATCTGCCAGAAAAATCAAACCGATAGTAAAACAGCTTACGCGGGAATACAAACTGGATGAGCGCTTTCTGGAATTTATCGGTGGCGGTGGCGGCGCACCGGCTATCGTACCCTATACGGCAAAATTTATGGGAGTCCCACATAAAATTTCTGAAAACACCGAAGTCGTTTCAGCGATTGGTGCCGCCTTGGGCATCATTCAGGATTCGGTGGAAAAAACCATCCTCAATCCTACAGAATCGGATATCATCGCCTTGCGCCAGGAAGCCTTTAAGGCGGTTCAGTCCATGGGTGCCGCTCCGGACAGCATTGAAGTAACCATCGAAATCGATTCCCGGAATAAACGGGTGATCGCCACTGCGTCCGGTTCCAGTGAAATGCGGACCCGTGAACTGGAAATCAAGCCCAAATCTGAAGCCGAAATCCGGAAAATTGCCGCCGATTCCATGCGAAGCGACCCGGAATCGGTGGACATTGCCGGTCATACAAATTATCTTTACGCCGCTGTGGTTCATCAGAAAACAAAACATCTTTTCGGATTGTTTAACCATGACCATACCATGGCCCGGGTTGTGGATCTTGAAGGCGTGATCAAACTCAGGGTACATGATTGCAAGGTTCGCCAGGAAACACCGGATACCGTTAAAGGAGCCTTAAAAGAACTTGCAGGTGAACTCACTACTTTCGGCGATGCAGGAGCCCTTGTTCCTGATGTTTTTCTTCTCATCGGCGGAAAAATCATCGATATGACCGGCCTGGTGGAAGAAAGTCAAATCCAGGCTTTGGTGGATATCGAACTGAAATCGGTGCTTCCGAATGAAGCCATCGTGTTGATTGTTGCCCCGAAACATTAAGGCAGGTTATCATGAACGAATTGAATTCTCAAAGACGTGCCAATAATCTGGATGCCCTCAGGGGATTTGCCATCCTGACCATGGTTCTGTCAGGGACCGTTCCCTGGGGGGTGTTACCCGCTTGGATGTATCATGCCCAGGTGCCGCCGCCGAATCATATTTTCAACCCCAACCTGCCGGGAATTACCTGGGTGGATCTGGTTTTTCCCTTTTTCCTCTTTGCCATGGGCGCCGCTTTTCCCCTGGCTCTTTCCAAAAAAATCGAGAAGGGTGTACCAATTTCCCGGATTATCCTCTCCATCGTGGAACGCGGTTTTATGCTGGCGGTTTTTGCCGTGTGTGTCATGCATATACGCCCTCATCAATTGAGTGCTTCTCCCGAAGGATGGACATGGGTTGCTGCCCTGGGAGGATTTATGATCCTCTTTCTCGTCTACCTCAGACCTCCAGAATCCTGGCCTGTCAGTCTGAAACGCACCATTAAAATATCCGGCTGGCTCGCTCTGGTCCTCTGGCTCGTTTTTATGAAATATCACGATGGCAGCGGTTTTTCTGTCCAACGAAACGATATTATCATCATCGTCCTGACGAATATGGCGGTTTTTGGCGCGCTCATCTGGCTGGGGACACGAAACAATATGCTTTTTCGGCTTGGTCTTTTGGGATTTTATCTGGCTTTCAGGCTGGTCCACACCCAGTGGGATATTATGCAGGCTGTGGGTCCCCATGCCGAACCGGCGCAGAACATCGGATCCGTCCTCTTTCTGTTTACTCATCAGACTAAAAACTGGATGATCCGGGTGTGGGATTACTCACCCTTCCCGTGGCTCTACCAATTTCATTTCCTGAAGTATTTGTTTATCGTCATTCCCGGCACCATCGCCGGCGATTTGATCCTGAAATGGCTGAAACAAACCCATGATGACCGGGAACTATCCCGGGGAAAAGGCCGGTATGCAGTCCTGGCCATCCTGATGATTCTCAGTGTGGTGGTGGTCCTGGCAGGACTCCAGTCCAGACATGTGTTTTTAACGTTCCTGATATGTTCCGGCATTGCCCTTGCTGCCATAAGCATCACACTGAAACCTCAAAGCAGTACGGAAAAGCTAATCAGACAGTTTGTTCTCTGGGGAGGCTACTGGCTGATTTTAGGTTTATTGTTTGAACCTTTTGAAGGGGGGATCAAAAAGGATCATTCCACCCTCAGCTACTATTTCGTGACCAGTGGTCTGGCCTTTTACCTTTTAACCTTTTTTACTCTGTTGATTGATGGTTTTAAAAAGCAGAAATGGGTGAACCTGCTCATTCTGAACGGCCGGAATCCCATGATAGCCTATGTGGGGATGGCCAATTTTATCTGGCCAATTCTTTATTTGACCGGTATTAAAAACCTTGCGGCAGGCATTTTCTCCACGCCCTGGACCGCCTTCATCTGGAGTGTGATCGAAACGATTCTTCTGGCTCTCTTTGTCAGCGCCTTAACCCGAAAAAAACTGTTTTGGAAAACGTAATTTATGGAAACCTTTGACACAATTATTTATGGAGCATCCTGGTATGGAGTTGTCCGGGCCCTGAAAGCAGCACGGGAAGGACATAACATCGCCCTGTTTCACCGGTATGGTTTTCCGGGAGGATTCCTCAGTACCGCCTTCAGTGTCTGCCAGTATGTGGACGACAACCTGCCCGATAGCAACACCATCAGTAGTGAACTCTATCAGGATATCCTCCATGAAAAAGGGGGGATTCTGAAATTTGGTATGTCATTTGTCCTTATGAATCCTGAAATTATCAAGATGAAACTTCTGCATCATCTCAGCCAATCCTCCGTACATCTCCTTTTTTACGCCGTTCCTGCGTCTGTAAAAAAAAAGGATTCATCCTGGGAAATCACTTTTTACCAACGGGAAGGACTTAAAGATTACGCCTGTCAAACCTTGGTGGATGCTTCGGAAAATGTGTCCCTTGAACGGCTCATCCACCCTGTGGAACGCTTAGATCACAATGTATATCACTGTTTTGTCCGGAGTGTGCGTAAACCGGAATATGAAGGCATCACGGATTGTATCAAACTGGAGGATGACCGGTGGTGGATTTCGGTTGCCTTTGAAATGAGTTCCGAAGATCCTTCCCTGGCCATGCACCGGTCCCTGGACTGTCTTCATCATGCCATGAGCAGTCAGAACGGTGTGATTCAGCTGGTTCCCATGCAGGCTGAATCGCTATACCGTTTCAAAGATGGGAAAAAACCGGAAAATTCACCCTTTTTTATATCCGAAGCGGATGATATTAAGAGAATTGTGTTAAATACCTCAAAAGGAGAAAAGCATGATACCAAAAATCCTGAATGACCTGAAAGGTGGATTGATTGTTTCCTGCCAGGCTAAGGAAGGGGAACCCTTTGATTCGCCAGATCGTTTGGCCCTGTTTGCCCAATCTGCTGTGTTGGGAGGTGCTGTGGGCATCCGGAGTGAAGGAAAGACCAACACACTGCACATTGTGCATTCCGTGGAAGTTCCGGTTATCGGCCTCATCAAAACCACCTATCCCGATGGATCGGTTTGTATAACCCGCACTTATACGGATGTTGAAAAACTGCTTTCTGTGGGAGCTCACATGATAGCCATTGACGGGACCTTCAGGGAGTTCAACGGGTTTACCGGTCCCGAATTTATCCGGAAAGTCCGGAACCGTTATACATGTCCGGTTATGGCTGATATTTCCACAGTGGAAGAAGGGCTGGCATGTGCTGAAGCCGGTGCGACATGTCTGTCAACAACCCTGAGTGGATACACTCCGGATACAAAGCGGAAAAGCCAGAAATCTCCCGATCTCAAACTTGTGGAAGAGCTGGTCAGCCGGACCGATATACCGGTCATTGCCGAAGGTCGCATCCGTACCCCCGATGATGCAGCGAAGGCTTTGAAACTGGGTGCCTGGGCTGTGGTTGTGGGGACGGCAATCACCCGGCCGATTGATATTACATCCTGGTTTGTGGAAAAATTGAAAGAGTCTGCCCAATAATCCATGAAGAATACAGTGCTTTCCTACAATGTGATTGTTGCCGGTGGTGGCATTGCCGGAATTGCTGCGGCTGTAAAAGCGGCACGGACCGGTGCGAAAACACTTTTAATTGAGCAATATGGATTTACCGGAGGCTCCGCCACTGCCGGAATGGTGTCCCCCTTTATGAAACATACTGTCCACGGCATCCCCCTGACCAAAGGGATTTTTCAGGAACTGGAAGACGGGATGATCCGCAGGAATGGGATGATTGACAATGGCTTTTCCGGGATTGCCTTCCGGCTGGCGGCCTTTGAACTCCTGAATGAAGCCGGTGTGGATATTCTCCTCAATGCGGTGCTGATCAATGCCAAACTCCGGAACCGTATGCTCCACGCGGTGGAGGTGTTGTATGAAGGAGCCATATATACAATACAGGGAAACATTTTTATAGATACAACAGGCGATGCCCAGCTTGTGTACCTCGCCGGACTCCCTTACGAAAAAGGTGAAAACGGCCGCCTGCAATCCATGACCCTTTTTTTTAGAATGGGTAATATCCATATTCCTGAAGCCCTTGAATATATCCAATCCCACAAGGATGATTTTTTTGAATGGATGGATTATAATTTCAAACTGGACAAAATTATCAGTATTGGGGGATATTTTAGCTTTGTTCAAAGGGCACACCGGGAAAAACGTTTATCTGAAAATGTGAAGTATATTTTTTATACAACCCTGCCACAAAGCGGGGAAGCTTCCTTTAACACATCCAATATTCTGGAGTTGGACGGGACACGGTCGGCAGACATGACCCGGGCCGAAATTGAGGGGCGCCGCCAGGTGATGGATGTGGTTCACCTGCTTCAGACTGAAATTCCCGGGTTTTCGTCCGCATGGCTTCTGGAAACGGCAACCCAGGTGGGAATCCGGGAGACCCGGCGTATTGTGGGCGATTATGTGATGACCGGAAAAGATGTGCTGGAAGGACGGAAATTTGAGGATATGATCGCCCGGGCATCCTATGGGATTGATATTCACGGAGCAAGGGGGGAAAATGATCGGATGGAGGAACTGGAAGAAGGGGATTATTATACCATCCCTTTCCGCTCCTTGATTCACCGGGATGCAGAGAATGTCCTCAGTGCCGGCCGCTGTCTGTCCGCCACCCGGGAAGGACACGCAGCCATCCGGATCATGCCCACATCCGCGGCAACCGGTGAAGCTGCCGGAGCCGCTGCCGGATTGGCTATCCGCCTGAAAACATCTGTCAGAAACATTCCTTATGCAATGCTCAGGCATGAAATCCGGCATAATATTGAATTTGAAGACTGACGATTTAACTCATTCTGTCCGCCGGAATGATCCGGCAGGAGGGTGTTCTACGAAAAAATTACTCATTCCCCTGATGATGCTGCTGGGTATGTTATCATTTTTTGTATCCTGTTCAGAGTCCCAACCAGAACAGGTCCACGGCATGTGGTTCCGGCCGCCGGACAATGCAGGTGAATTGCTGGAATCCCTGGAAAAGATGCGGGATATGAAGATCAATACGGTGTTTATCGAAACCTACTACCATAGCTGGAGTATCTATCCGGGGGAAAAATCCATACAACGACCGGAATTCCTGGGCTGGGATCCCCTGAAAATGACCCTGGATTTTGCCCGTGAACATAATATGGAGGTCCATGCATGGATCGAGGTTTTCTATGCCTTTAACCCCCATTATCTGGACGGAACCTTAGGGCCCGTCCTGACCCGGCATCCGGACTGGATGTTAAAATCCAATAATCCTGACGACCATACGGCAGAAGACGGAAAACTCTTTCTAAACCCGGCACACCCTGGTGTTCAGGATTACCTGATGGATATGATGAAGGAACTGGTGGAAACCTACGATGTGGACGGGGTGCACCTGGATTATATCCGCTATCCGGTCCATACGGAAGTAAAAAAGTTTGGATATGGTGCCTATTCCAAAAATCGCTTTGCCGATGATATGGGATATCCGGATACGGTTTTTTTACTGGGCAATCCGGATGTTCAGAAAGATTTTGCGGACTGGAAAAAGCTAATTGTGACCCGCTTTGTCAGGCGGGTGACCGATGAATTGAAGGAGGTAGATAAGGATATCCAACTTTCGGCGGCGATTTTTCCTTCCTATGCCACCGATCCCCAGTCCCTTCAGAAATTTCAGGACTGGGCCTCCTGGGTGAAAGGGGATATGCTGGATTTTATCACGCCCATGTGTTATGCCCCAAATCCGGAAAAACGCCGACAGGAAATCCGAGAATCCCTGGAGATATCAAACGTGCCGGTGGTTGTTGGCCTGGCGATCAACCGGGTAAAAAGTTCACGGGATGTGGAGATGCTGATTCAGGATGGACTGACAAAGGGCTCTTCCGGCATTGCATGGTTTGCCTATAACTGGCGTACACCGGTTTTTACGGAAACGGTGACGAAACGCTTTGGACGGGAACAGGATGAAGATTGATACTATCCATTTCGGGACAGACGGCTGGCGGGGGCTCCTGGATACGGAGATGAACATGTCATCCGTACGTCTGGTGGCCCAGGCCTTTGCCGATTACCTGATGGATAAAAACGGAAAGAATGCTTCCTGTGCCATTGGTTATGACGGCCGGAAGTATTCCCCTGAATTTGCCGGACTCTTTGCTGAAATTCTCAGTGGAAACGGCATCGTAACTCACCTTTCGGATCGGTTTGTCCCTACACCCGTCATCTCTTATACGGTGAAACATCAAAAATTGAGTGCCGGCGTGATGATCACTGCCAGTCATAATCCATCTGCCTATAACGGCATCAAATTTAAAGGTCCCTACGGCGGCCCCTTTTTTACGGAAGAAACACAAAAAGTGGAAACGCTTTTGGGAAAATCACCGGTTAAACAATCCCGTGAAATGGTCATTATTCAAAATTTTTTACCGGATTATCTTGCCCGGGTGACATCGGACATCCATTTTGAAAAGATCCGGACCTCAGACATTTCGTGTGTTGTGGATTCCATGCACGGAGCAGGAGGGAGTCTGTTGCCGGTTTTACTGACCCAAAAAGGGTGCAGGGCTACTGGAATTGATTCTGACATTCTGCCCGATTTCGGAGGACGGGCTGCCGAACCCCTGGAAAAAAATCTGTTACCCCTGAAACAGTATCTGATGGAACATCCGGACTATTCGCTGGGATTGGCGACAGACGGCGATGCAGACCGCCTGGGAGTGATGATGAACGGTGGAATCTGGCTCAGCGCCCAGGAAACTATCCTCCTTTTGGCAGATTACCTGGTACGTGTTAAACAGGTTCCGGGAGCCATTATTAAATCTTCCTCCGTTACTGATAAAATTCGAACTTTGTATGAATCCCCGGACAGGCCTGTTTTGGATGTCCAGGTAGGATTTAAGTATATTACCGAAAAGATGCTCGAACTGCCCGTCGCCCTGGGTGTAGAGGAAAGCGGCGGTTTTGGATATGGGATCCACATCCCTGAAAGAGACGGGATCTTTTCCGCCCTCCTTTTTCTGGAAATGCTGGCTGTTTCCGGGTATCAAAAACTATCGGACAAAGTGGCGCAGATGCGGGAAGAGACGGGAAATCTGTATTACGACCGTATCGATTATCCCTTTGACAAGCCTGGGCGTATGACCGTATTGCCCAATTTGGTACGTGATGATGTAATAAATATCGGCAAGTTTCCTGTCCACAGGATGGATACGTATTTAAGCAGCCGGGGTGTGATCAATGGGGTGAAAATCCGCCTGGAGGGAGATTGCCGATGGTTGCTCATCCGCTCTTCCGAAACCGAACCCATGATGCGCATCTATGCTGAAGGACAGTCAGAAAGTGAAGTGAAAACATTCCTCAAAATGGGTGTCCGACTTATTCATGAATATGCAGGAGTCCCTGAATGAAAAAAATTCTCCCGGCTAATAAGGCCCTTCAAAAAATCGCAGACCAGGCAAAAGAATTCGCGGTCATCCAAAATCCCGGCGGAATCTGGCCTCCCGTGGAATATGTCCCCCTGGCGGATAAGCAAGAGGGACCCCTGGCACATCTCAATGCTGTCGTTTCGGATATGGACGGGACGACGACTACTACAGAGGGACTTTGCATCCACTCTCTGGAATACATGGTCCGGCAGATTACCGGTAGGTTGAATCCGTCCCAATGGAGCGGTCTGGATCCTGCTGCCGATTATCCCCATATTATCGGAAACAGCACAACCCGTCACGTGGAATACCTGATAGAAACCTATCGAAAGGCTATTGTACCGGATGTATTGAAACAATCTTTTTTGAAGGCTGCCCTTTGGTTTTTGATGAAAGGTCAGGATGAACAGAGGAAACGGGAGGTCCGGCAGAACCTGATCGCCCTGAACTGCCAGCCCCTGCTGGATTTTGCCGGGAATTTGGAAAAAGAGGATCCCGAGACTAACAAAATTTGGAATAGAGGGAATAAAGAAGAAAATGATCTATTGAAGGCTTGTTTTAAAGGGGGTAAGAGCTTTTCAGATGCACAAACGGTGAAAATGGCAGTGGATATCTACTATCAGCGATATCATGAAATACTGGACGCTATTGACCGCCATGAGACCGTTCCTGCATTGGACAGCAGCAAACCACTCATTGAACCCATGCCGGGAATTGGCATCTACCTGGCACTGATCAAAGGATTATTGGGCGATGAGATTGAAAAGCTGGTACCGGAACTGAAAAAAGGCTATGAAGAGAAATCAGGAATATTCTGGAAAGAAGGGAAGGATATGATGCCCGGCTTGATTCAGGTCTCCCGCTATTTTGAAAAAAATCCTGCAAAAATCGCCATCGTCACATCTTCCATCTTTTACGAAGCCCGGATTGTGATGACCCGGGTTTTTGAAATGTTGAAGCGTGATACCGAAACCTGGCCTCTCTCTGAAGCACGAAAATCACGGGTAGAAAAATCTTTTTCCGCTTACGAAAATGTCTATGATGCCTTTGTAACGGCCAGTGATTCCAACGAAATCCGCCTGAAACCCCACCGGGATCTGTACAGTATCGCCCTGTATCAGCTGGGAATTCCCAAAGAGGATTATGACACCGTCATCGGATTTGAAGACAGTGAAAGTGGTACCCTTGCCATCCGGGCTGCCGGGATCGGGCTCTGCTGTGCCGTACCTTTCCATGAAACCAGTGGACACGATTTGAGTGCCGCCTCCCATATCCTTCAGGGGGGGATACCCGAAGCCATACTGAAATATCATTCATTTTTAAAAACCGGAGCCTGACCATGAAACGCATATATCACGTCATTTCCAATACACACTGGGACCGGGAGTGGCGTTATCCCTACCAGAAAAACCGGCAGATGCTGGTGAAAATGATGGACAATCTGCTGGATATCCTGGAAAACGAACCGGATTACAAAGCCTTTCATCTGGACAGCCAGTCCGTGGTGCTTACCGATTATCTGGAAGTCCGGCCCGGGAAAAAAGAACAGATTTCTAAATTCGTGAAAGAAGAACGTCTGTTTATCGGACCCTGGTTTATTCTTCCCGATGAATTTATGGTCAGTGGGGAAAACCTGATCCGGAATTTACTGTTAGGACACAAAATCTGCCGGGAATTCGGACGGGTGTCCAAGGTGGGCTATTCTCCTTTTTCCTGGGGACAGATCTCCCAATTGCCCCAGATTTACACCGGATTTGGCATTGACGTGATTTTGTTCTACCGGGGGATGAATTCCCTGGACAGTCCCAAAGCCGAATTCCTCTGGGAAGGAGCTGACGGGACCATTGTTTTGGCTTCCCGCTTCTCAACCATGCCCCGCTATAATTTCTACTTTTACGTCTATCGCCCCGTCATTCACAACGAGACACCAGATATGGTAGCCCATCCCTGGGATAACCACGAAATATCGTTCCACTTGACAGACCCGGAGCGGGTAAAACACGATTACGCTATGATTGAAGCGGAAGACGGTTACTATAAAGAAAACATACAGCCCTGGGTACAAAAACTGATAGATGAACAAATAAATGATTTCACTACGCCACATGTGATCTGGATGGAGGGACACGATTCCAGCGGACCGAACCGGAAAACAGTGAAAATCATCCGGGATATTCAAAAAATAATGCCCGACGTGGATGTCCGTCACAGCACCCTGGAGGATTACGTGGCGGGACTGAAGGCCGATGCGGATTTCAAAAAGCTCAGCCGGGTGACAGGAGAGCGGCGGAGTGCCCAGTTTGACCGCCGGAGTGGAAATCTGTACGGGTATATCACCTCTGCCCGCATGTATTTGAAACAGGCAAATTTTCAGTCCGAACGCTTGCTGGAAAAGTATGCCGAACCCTTTAATACCCTGGCCGGAATCTATGGACTTAATATCCGGGATGAATATCTGAATATTGCCTGGCGGAAACTCCTGGAAAATTCAGCCCATGATTCCATCGGCGGATGCAGCCTGGATACGGTCCATGCGGATATGATGAACCGTTACAAGCAGATTAATGAGATCGCCGATGGTGTGTTTGAACGGGCGTGCCAGTATCTGGCCAGACAGCTGGACCTTTCCCATGCACCGGCACACAGTATCCATATCCATGCCCTGAACCCGGTGCAGTTCAAAACAGACGGCCCTTTTGAACTGTACGTTGATATCCCCAAAAAGTTTGATAAAGGATCAGTGAAACTCGTTGATAATCAAGGAGAAGAGGTCCATACGGTAATCCTTGAAAGATCTCCTGCCGAACCGGTGCTCGAGCAGTTGGAAGACCGCCCCATGTACTATGAGATGATCCGCTACCGCATCCTAGCCGATATGCCCGCCATACCATCCTTTGGACTCCGCTCGTTTCAGGCTGTCCCGGTGTCACAACAGGGAACCCCGCCGGTAAGACTCCTGGCTTCCAAAGGGGGGAGAATCATTGAAAACGAATTTTTACGTGTTGAAATCGGAGATGACGGGACCTTTACGCTCATCGACAAAGCACGCAAAACCCGTTATATTGGCCTGGGTTACTTTATCGATGAAGGGGAAGCCGGTCACGCCTGGGTCCATGAACCGGTGAAACCATTTGGCGACAGCCGGCTTTCAGAGAGTTTTGTAACTATACGAGAAAACAACTGGTTAAGGGCAGTTGTTGAAGTGGAATACGAACTGGAAATCCCGAAAAATCTGGTTGAACGCCGACAGGGAATCCATTCGGCCGTCATGCCTGTGACCCTGACATTGACGCTGAGTAAAGGATCGCGGCGGCTGGATCTTACCGCCAAGGTGTATAATCCCGGAGAAGATCACCGCCTGAGGATTTTATTTCCGACCAGATTAAATGCAAAGGTTCATTTTGCCGAAGGGCAGTTTGATGTGGTGGAGCGACCGACCAACCGGCCTGATACGGCTGACTGGGTGGAGCAGCCCATGTATGATTATCCCCTGTATCATTTTGCCGGTGTAAAAACAGGAAAAAAGGGATTCTCCATCCTGGTAGACGGTCTAAAAGAGTATGAAATGATGGATGATAACAATCATACCCTGGCTCTGACCCTTTTCCGGGCTTTTCACTATGTCATTCAGCCTGCTTCAAAACAGGATTATGAAGAGGATAAAGGATCTCAGTGTCTGGAAAAATCTGTTTACCGTTTTGCCCTCATGCCACATGAAGGAGACTGGCAAACAGGCGGTGTATATGCCGAAGCCATGCGGAAAAATTATCCCCCTGCCTTTTTTCAGACGGGGCGGACCCAGGGTAAGCATAAAACGGATTTTTCCTTTCTGGAATTGGATAACGGGAATGTCATCGTATCGGCTGTGAAAGAGAGTGATGACCTGACACCGAAAACGTACATCCTGCGCCTTTATAATCCGGGCAAAACCCGCCAGACAACATCCCTGAACTTTGCTTTTCCGGTTAAAACCATTGAAAGAACCACTCTGGAAGAGTGCACCGGCAAAAAGCTGAGAAAAAGAGACGGTAAATGGAGAGTGACCCTGAAAAGCAGGGAAATCATGACTCTCAAAATAATCACAAAGTCATAGAGGATTTGGAGCGTTTCATGTTGAAAAATAAATATGGCTACTTCGATACGGAAAAACGGGAATTTGTCATAACAGACCCGCGAACACCACGCCCCTGGTTTAACTACATGTGGAATGACCGGTATGCGGGACTCATTTCTCACACCGGCGGTGGATTCAGCTACCTTGATTCCCCCCGGGATAACCGCCTGACGCGTATGCGTTACAATAGCCTCCCCTGGGACCGTCCCGGCCGGTATGTGATAGTGAAGGATACAGAGAGCGGTGAATACTGGTCCCTGAGTTGGGCTCCCACCCTGAATATCAACTATGATCTGTATGAATGTCATCATGGGATGGGATATACACGCATCGTCACGGAATACAAAAATATCCGGGGTGAGATTCTCTACTTCGTCCCCCGGGACGAAACAGGTGAAATCTGGAAAGTCCGCCTTACCAACCTGTCTGAACGTCCCCAAAACTTAGAAATCTATGCGTTTACCGAACTCCTCATGGGAAATGCTCTGAATGACCTGATTAATCAGCCCAACGACAAACATTTTACGGATATCCACTTTGATAAAGAGTCCCAATCCCTGGTGGCCACCCGGCGTTACTGGGTTTTGAACAAGAAAGTCTCCGTAATCCAGCCCAATATCGACTGGAAATACATCCTCCAGTTTGCCTCTACCCTGGATGTGACCGGATTTGATGCCAGTCTGGACACCTTTATCGGCAAATGGCGCTCTGAAGCTAATCCCCTGGCTGTTGAAACAGGAACTATGCACAACACGGAAATCACCGCCGGTGATCCTGTGGCCGCCCTCCAATCCAAAGAAAAACTGGAACCTGGCAACACGTTGGATTTTTCCATACTCATGAAAGTCTCGGAAAAAGATTCCGTGAACTTGAATGACATAAATGCTTGGAAATCAAACACTTATATCAAAGATAAACTTACCGGACTCAACCGGTACTGGGAGGATTATTTTTCTGTATTGCAGGTAGAAACCCCCGATGAAAAAGTGAACACCATGCTGAATACCTGGAACCAATATCAGGCGGCGGTCACCTTTGACATGGCCCGAAATTCGGGATATTACCATGGCGGACTCCTTTTTGGTACAGGTATGCGGGACCAGTTTCAGGATATTCTCGGTGTGGTGATGGTGGAACCGGACCGGGTACGGAAACGCCTGCTGAATGCCTTGCAATTCCAGTTCAATGACGGATCAACCCTTCATAACTTTTTCAAACTGGCAGGGACGGGTGAACGAACCCGGCACTCTGATACCCCTTTGTGGATTCCCTTTGGTCTTATAAAATATTATTCGGAAACGGGTGATGCCTCCATTTTTGAGGAAACGGTGCCCTATCACGACGATGGTGAAGGAACAGTCTGTGAACACATGATCCGGGCTATGGATTATGCCATCAGCGAAACCACGGAACGGGGTCTACCCCGGATTATGAACGGGGATTGGAACGATACGCTGGATCATATCGGCCCGAAAGGCAAGGGAGAAACCATCTGGGGTGCCTTTTTTCTGGGTTATATCCTGAAGGAAGCCGTCTCCTTTTTCGACTTTCGGAAAGAAACAAAGCAGGTGGAAAAATATTCCGAAGCCTATGAAAAACTCACCAAAACTATCAATGAACTGGCCTGGACGGGAGAGTGGTACCTGAGGGCTTTCCGGGATAACGGTCAGCCGGTGGGAACGCCGGAAGATGATCAGGGACAGATTTTCCTGAATGCCCAAACCTGGTCTGTTATATCCGGAATGGCCACACCGGAACGGGGGAATAAGGCCCTGAAAAGCTGTCTGGACCAGCTGGAAACACCTTACGGCATGCAGATTTGTCGTCCGGCATACCGGAAAATTGACGACACCGTCGGACTCATCAGTCGTTGTGTGCCCGGCAAAAAAGAGAACGGTGCTGTCTTCAACCATGCCTCCGCCTGGTTTGTCCTGGCGGCCCTCATGAACAGACAGGTGGAAGACGCATACCGGATCTATCAAAAAATGCTTCCGGTCAATTCCGGTGCCGATATCGACCGCTATGAAACCGAACCTTATGTCTTCTCTGAATATGTCACCAGCCCTGAACATCCCACCCAGGGACAGGCAAGTCACTCCTGGCTTACCGGGTCTGCCGTGTGGATGTTGTACATTGGCTATGGTTATTTACTGGGAATTCGGCCAGTCCCCGGGGGACTCCTGATCGATCCCCGCATCCCTGCAGACTGGGATAAGGTAAACATCACCCGGAAATTCCGGGGTAAAACCCTTCATATTCGAATACACAACCCGGATCGTGTGAATATGGGGGTCAAATCCATGACTATTAACGGACAACCTCATGATTCACAGGTTCTGGATCCGGAAAAATATGCCGGGAAGGAGCTTGCTGAGATGCAGAGAGCTTTTTCCTTCCTCAGAAGGAACTGAGAGCACAAAGGGGATTGATTAAACGCAAGCATTCTGTGATCCCCGTCTTTACAAGGCAAAAAGGGATTGATAATTTCGTGCTCAATAAAGCGGAAAGAATCAAAGATGAGCACAGAAAAAGAGCGCCAGGCGGACCGTATCAAGCTCCTGGTATGGGACCGGGATAGATTATGGATCTGTTACGGATATATGGTGTATGATGATGAAAACGTATCGAAAGGGGGAGAACGCTCCCATTGTATGGCACATGTCCGGGAGATACAATTAGACATCCAAATAATACTTGATTTTAGTATTTTTATATCATTACTATTAATTAGACATTAATTTAAAGGGGCAAAGTGATGAGATATGCAATCTGTTTATTATTTGGGCCATTTGTATTATACGATATATTCTCAATTAGGAGACAATAGTAGCTATATGTCAGCCGGAAGAACTCTGGTGTGGCCGGATATTCCGGTCATTGACAAAATTGAGAATTAACAAGGAGGCAAAAATGAAAACTATAAGATTTATCACAATTCCGGTCCTCCTCATTCTGTTTACATCATATCTCTTTTCTGCAACACTTCCGGATATTATG
>LGGY01000068.1 GCA_001509335.1 Fidelibacterota bacterium 46_43 | reverse complement strand
GCCGTGGCGGCACCCAGACTGATGCGATGAAGTAAAGTCTGCCGTTGAATACGGTTAACCTGATTCATGATCTCATCGCAATGTCCTGCCGAGCCGGGAGGACACGGAAACGCGTCATTCAGAGCTTTGTCCAGTTTGTTCAAAATGTGTTCGTCCTGCTGTTTCATGTCAGCACCTTCTTTAATTTTTGTATGCCTTTATGATAGGAGACTTTGGCACTGTTTTCGGTTGTAGAAAACAGGACTGCAATTTCTTTATATGATAATCTGTCCAGCCGTGCTGTGATCACACTGCGTTCCAGAGGAGAAAGAAAGCTGAGCCACTCCTCTTTGAAATCAGGGAGTGTTTCTTCATGTGTCTCGGAAAGATTTTCAAAGGTCCCTTCTTCAAACTCATTCCAGCGTCCGGACTGGTCCCGTTGGACAAAATTGTAGGCTTTGTTCATGGCAATCCGTCTGAGCCAGGTACCGGGAGAGGATTCACCCCGAAAAGTATGCATCTTTTTCCAGGCGGTGATAAAGACGTCCTGGACACAGTCCAGAGTGTCATCTTCGTTGCCTGTAATGCGGATCACGGTGCTGTAAATCATATCATAATACTCCCTGAGCCAGGTCTCAAATTGTTCTTTTTTTCGCATTGCCGTCCTTTGCTGCTCAGTAGTTTGACACAGATTGTTGGGAAAGGTTAATTGAGAATTGAGAGTGCTGAGTTGAGCATCCCGCAGAGGCATTGGGGGATTTGATTAGATGATTGAATAGATTGGGGGATTGATTCAGATAACGCCCCCCACCCCGGGGGTAAAATACACCGAAATGCGACTCAAAGCAAGATAATATTATTTTATATATATATGATATATCGAATGGCTTAATAGATTAAACACAGACAAAAACTACGAATCAAGGTCAATATATAAACCGCTGACATGCGGGAGGAATCTGGTGCAAACTTCTTAAAGTTTATGGTTTAAACGCTGCAAAACAGCGATTGAAGATCGAACAAAGTGAAATGTTTGAAACCTATGAACCCATTAACCCATAAATTCACTTCACCAGCGTCATTTTTCCAATCCGGCGTTGTCCCTGTTGGCCGGTGGAGAGGGTGTAAAGATACAGTCCACTGGATAAACCGGATAAATCAAGGGGAAGGGTATTAGGACCGGAGCTACAATTTTTTTGTTTCATGGACCGGATTTCCCGTCCAGCCAGATCATAAAGTGTAAAGCTGACATTGGCAGAAGCATCCAGGGAAAAATGAATGACCGTTGTGGCATTGAATGGATTGGGGTAGTTACCGTGCAAAACAAAGTCCCAGGGGATTTCCGGTGTTTCCGTATGGAGAGGGTATTCATCAAAACCCAATTCCCAAAGCAGTGTAGCCATGAGCAGAATTTGTTGTTCTTTTTGCCAGATGGTTTCAAAAGGAAATCCCACAACAGCTGTCCGGCAAATCCTTGTCCCGCCAGGGGCAGTGCCGTTAAAACTCACACCGGCTGTGTAACGCGGGCTGGACTGGTATTCCAGAAAAGCCACACCGCCGTTGACGGGACTTAACCCGTCCGGATAATCCTCTTCATACACCCCATGGGCTCCGTTGTCGTATTCCAGAAGAATGCCGGTATAAGGTCCGGTCTGCAATTTCACCGGGACATTCCCGGCATCATCCACATGATAGGCAGCTTTCAAATAGTTCCGGATAAAATCTTTATCGGTTGAACTCCCTTTGTTGTCCAGGTCCCATGCGATCTCGGATCCGGTAGCGGCAAAATGCCCACCCTGCTGAAGGTAGACCTTAATCAACGCCTGTTCATCATCCGAAAAGGATTCGTCGATTGTACTCTCGTCGCCTGTATTCCAGAAAACGGCACGATAATCCTCCAGGGAAACCAATCCATCGGTTACTGCTTTGGCTGTGCAGGTCTGGTATGGAATATCCCAATTCGATAAGGCTTCTGCCGGTGCCAGGGCAAATTCATGATACGGGAGGACATAACTGGCGCCTGAACCGGTCCGGTTAAATCCATCCACAATCAGAAAAGGGTCATCTTCACTTATTCCCGAGGTTCCATAGGAGTCTGACGGCATGCTTTCGTTGTCATCCTTATCCACGGAGACCAGGGTCACGAAAAGGGGATCGGCAGGTTTCGGCATAGCGACGGAATTCAGGTGCAAGGGAATGAGGGTATCGGGAATAGCCGGTATGGTGCCGTCTATAGAATCAAATATAATTTTCACATCGGTTTCATCCCCTTCCCCGCTGAAAGGAGTCCAGGTGATAGACACCGAATCGCCGGGCAAGGATAAAACCGTCAGGAGTTCCGGCTGGGAGAGGTAGCTTACTCCACCGCTCATGCCCGTATACTTTAAAAGTGTGTAATCGGATAAATTCGCCAGGGTGTAATTCCGGTAATCCACTTTCCAGCCTGTACTGCTTCCGGCGGCCTCCATGGCCAGAATGGATCCGTCCACATTCCGGGCCACACCCAGGCGCACGTGTCCTACTTTATGGATCGCATCAGCAGGAAGAAACTGGTTCCAGTCTGAAACTTTGGTAAAAAGCGTCGTGTTGGAGTTCATCATACTGGTCGCATAGTGAGAGGATAATTTCCAGCACCGGCTCACATAGCCGGAGCAATCCACTCCCACAGCCGCACTGCTCACACCGCTGGTGGCGATATCCCCGGCATATTTGTTGTTTAAAAGTCCGCTGTCGTATTGATCCAGAGTATGAAATCCGCCCCATTTATAGGGAATTTTCTGATTCTGTCCGATCTGAATCCAGGAGGGGGTTTCCACTTCAATGCCATTAACTGTGATCCGGTCGTTGGTCAGGTTTTCCGCCCGGCAGTTCCAGATATGTTGTACATAGGTATCCCCAATTGCCAGCGCTTCATCCCGGGTGACTCCCTTCGGCGCCGGCACTGTCTGAGGGTTTTCGGGTTTACCCTCCCAACTTTCATCGATGAGTTGATTGTAATGCACATTACGATCCAGTTTCTCCGGATAATGATATTTCCGAAAAGATTTTTCATCTCCGGCGGTGCGTATCCACCCTACTATCCGGATTCCTTCCTCCGTACTTATCATATGATAGATATTGCCGGAATCATCCACCTGAAATTCCCGGAAAATCTCGGTCCACATGAGTACCGGGACGTGAATGCGTGAGTGTTCGAATCCGTCACCGGTCGTGACAAGAACTAACCGTTCCACTTCCAGAGGAGCTCCCTTGAGAATTCTTTCTACATAAAAATAGAGATCACCTTTTCTGTCCATGCCAGTCAGGCGGACCAGACCTGGATTTTCAATGTTCAGGGTAAATGTCTTTCCCGATTCTGTACGGATACGGACAGGATTTCCGGGTTGGAATTGGATGTGCACGGGGTTGATTTTCCTCAAAGCTGTGCCTTCGAGGGTTTTGGTCACATCTCCCTTTGCTTTGTCGAGGACAAATGTTTTACCGCTTGCTGACGGCAGATAGATATTTTCAGAGGAAGATTTGTACAATCCCGTTATCCGCTCCCGGAGACTCTCAGGTTCAAAGATGAGAACGGATTTGCCGTCCCGGGATTTTTTTATCCGGTTGGAAGACAGAAGATACAAATCTCCATTATCCAATAGAAAGTCATCGGCAGTGGGACACTGAAAAAATATGGTGCGAAGGTGTTCATGGTTCCGGTAGATTTTAACAGCCTGGTTCCGGGCATCCAAAATGTGTATTTCATCATTTTCAACACGGAAAGCTGTGGGACCGAATTGTCCGCCAGGTGATTTTTCAAAACGCACAGTCACTTCATCGTTTCCCCAAGGGACGAAAAGCAGGTTTTGAAATGAATAGTCACCATAGAGTATTGAACCTGTCAATATAAGTAACGGAATCAAGGAAAATTTTTTCATGAAGTTCTCTTCATTATTATTGATCACTTAAACCCCGTGAATATAGTAAAAGAAAGTGTGAATACCCATAGGAGAGGAGTGAGGTTGTCGGCAGTCGACAGTTAAAAGTCGACAGCCAAAAGTCGAAAGACAGGAGCGAGGGACGAGGAACGAGAAAGTTGTTAGTGAACAGTTGGCAGTGTTAAGTCGGAGAGCGCTTTAGCGTCCTTGTTTGTAAAAAGCGATGCCATTTATGGCGTCAGATATGTAGTATAGGGCAGTCGGCAGTCGACAGTTAAAAGTCGAAAGTCAAAAGTCGAAAGTCGAAAGACAGGAGCGAGGGACGAGGAACGAGGTACGAGCCTCGTGAAAAGAGACCCCATTTATTGGGATATTTCACGGGGGATTCGATTTGGTAGATTGATTTGATTAAAACACCAAGAGCGAAGCGACGCTAGTTTCCAACTTCCAAGTTCTTATAATGATTGATTAGATTGGTTTGATTGGGGGATTGGACCACTTGTCACGTGTCACTTCTTCAGTCGACAGTCGGCAGTCGGCAAGTCAACAGCCGGTAGTCTACAGTCGAATGATTAGATTGAATAGATTGATTCGATTGCCTGCCCCGTGAAAAGCAGC
>LGGY01000144.1 GCA_001509335.1 Fidelibacterota bacterium 46_43 | reverse complement strand
ATCATTTATAAGAAATTAGAAGATGTAGGGACAGGCCGCGGCCTGTCTGAAGTTGGCGCCGCTTTGCTCCTGATATGTCCATCGACTCAATCATCCAATCAAATCAATCAAATCAATCTATTCAATCAAATCATTCGACTGCAGACTACCGGCTGTTTTTCCAACCGAAGCCTGCCTCGAAAAGTCTGAATGACATTCGGGGACTTTCGACTTTCGGCTGCCCCCCCTCATCGTGCTTTCACCTCTTCCTATTGCCTCATCCCCTCATCATCCTCTCGTGTTTCCGTACCCTCGATCCTCAACCCTCTATATATTGCCTTCCTGTAACTGTATTTCGGATACCCCAATACAATCACGGCATAAATACGGCGGTTTTTAGGAAGGTTTAAAAATTTTTCCAATTCCTTATGGGCATACAAGGCATATCCGATGATACAGGTCCCAAGGCCCAAACGGTGGGCATTCAATATGAGTATTTGCTGAGCGGCGATACAATCCTCCCGGCCGGTTCGTTGTTTCTTTGGAGCAGATATAAAAATTGCATAGGGAGCACCCCGGAAAAAAGGATGATGCCCTCGTTCCCACGCAGATAAAAGACGCTTTAAAGCATTCCGGTCCTTGAGCAGTGAACAAGCTTTCCGGGGAGCCACAACAGACAAAAAACCTGTCACAACCGGGTTTATAAGGGCTGCAAGTTGCCGGTACCGACGGGCAGTTATTGCTTCTACTTTGTCAATCGCAGCTTTTAAATCCACGACGTGATACTGACGTTTCCGGACGTTGTGTCCACTGGGTGCCGTTTCTGCCAGATAAATCAGCTTTTGAAGGATGTCAGACTCCACTTTTTGGGATGTGTAGTGACGGATAGAACGGCGTGTGGCGTAAAAGTCTTCCGGGTTATCCGTTTCCGGTATTTTTAGGGTAAATTTTCCGGTTTCCTCACCCCTGTGTGTAAAAGCATCTTCGGGACAAACAGCAGCACAGTGCCCGCAAAAAATACAGGAACTGGGATGACGTGCTGCAGGAAATCCCTCCCGCAGTGTCAGAACACCGGCCGGACATACATCTGCACAAAAGCCACAGGATGTACACCGGTCTTTATCAATTGATATAAGAGAAGTATTCATAGATCAGGATTCCGGAATAAATTCGTCGGCAATGGCGGTGAGACCTTTTAATGTCAGGTCGGGAATGGTTATTGTAATGGTTTCAGACCGGGACGATACCATTTCGGCCAGGCCACCGGTAGAAAGGACAGTTGAAAAAGTAAGACCTGTCTCACGGCTGATTCTCCGCACCATTCCATCTGTCTGATCCACGGCTCCCCAAAGAATACCTGAACGGAGTTGAGAGGATGTATCGGTACCGATGACATGTTCCGGAAATTCCATGGCAATTCCGTGGAGTTGGGCAGCAGCCCTGAATAAGTTGGCTGAGGATGTCCGGATTCCCGGGGCGATACTGCCTCCCAGATATTTCCCTCCCGGACCCAGGACGTCTACCGTTGTAGCCGTTCCAAAGTCGATGATAATCTGCGGCAGGGGATAGGCCGTCAACCCTGCATACATATTGCAAATGCGGTCTGCCCCCAGAGTTTGAAACCGCCCTTCCAGAAAATTATGCCTGAAGGGCAGAGAGGGGGTGACAAACAGAGGATCTGTCTTTAAATATTCACGACTCATATCCCGAAGTCCGGCATTCATTTGGGGAACAACCGAACTGATGACCGTACGCTTAATATCCGGTATGGAAATGCCGGCATCATGGCACAATAGGCGGACATACACCCAGAGTTCATCTTCTGTCCGGGTCCCGTCAGATGTAATCCGCCATGACCGGAGGATTTCACCATCACGGATTAATCCCAAAACCGTTTGGGTGTTCCCTGTATCAATGGCTAGTAACATCCCCCCCCTCCTTGTATGAATTCAAATGTTTTTCTAGTATCTGCCGGGTTATTTTCTGATCTGCCCGTCCTTTCGTGGCTTTCATAACCTGTCCCATGAAGAAACCAAAAAGCTGGG
This sequence comes from Fidelibacterota bacterium 46_43, assembly GCA_001509335.1. Lineage (GTDB taxonomy): Bacteria > Fidelibacterota > Fidelibacteria > Fidelibacterales > Fidelibacteraceae > Fidelibacter. Next base: position 15,484 of record LGGY01000144.1, on the reverse strand, counting down.
TTTTGCCTTGACGGTACTTCTCCAGTTCTGCGGGGTGTTTCTGAAGAATATCCCGGATTAAAGTGTCCAGCTCGTCCGGTGTAGAGATGCTCATGAGCCCCTTTTTCTCTATGATTTTTCCGGCCGCTTCCCCTGTTTCGGCCATGGTATCAAGGACGGTCTTGGCTGTTTGAGGGGTGATATTTTTTTGTATCAGATAGGTAAGCAGCTCTTTTAACTGACCAGGTGAAACGGGCGATTGTTCAATACGGAGTTGTTTCTCTTTCAATATCCGGAGGATCTCACCCCGTACCCAATGATTCATTAGGGCTGTGTCCGGAAAGTCATGGACGGCTTCTTCAAAATAATCGGCAATTTCACGCTCCGACGTCAAGACCAATCCATCCTCTTCTGAGAGGCTGTATTGCCGGATAAACCGCTGAAGACGCTCCGAGGGAAGTTCCGGCATGGTTTTTTTAATGTCGGCAATCATGGCATCTGTCAGCTGGACATCTACCAGATCCGGTTCGGGAAAATAGCGGTAGTCGTGACTTTCCTCCTTGGAGCGCATGGGTTCTGCTGTTTGTGTTTGTTCATTCCATAAAAGGGTTTCCTGAACAACTGTACCACCCGATTCCAAGACTTCTTTCTGACGCTTCGCTTCATAGGCCAGGGCCTTTTCCACTCCACGAAAAGAATTCATGTTTTTCAGTTCTGTGCGTGTCCCGAACTTGTTGCTTCCCCTGGGCATAACTGATAGGTTGGCATCACAGCGCAATGAACCCTCTTCCATGTTGCAATCTGAAATTCCGATGTAACGAATAAGTTGCTTTAAAGTGGTCAGATAACTGTATGCCTCCTGGGGACTCTGGATATCCGGCCTGCTGACGATTTCCAACAGGGGGATTCCACAACGGTTCAGGTCGATCAGGGTCCCATCCATATCATGCATGGATTTTCCAGCATCCTCCTCCATGTGTATGCGGATCAGACCGATTTTCTTGTGTCCTGATTCCGTTGGGATTTCAATATATCCGTCATAACAAATAGGATCGTCATATTGAGAAATCTGATAGCCCTTGGGTAAATCGGGGTAAAAATAGTTTTTCCGGGCAAATCCGCTTCTTTTACGAATTTTACTATGTGTTGTGAGTCCTGCTTTGACTGCAGATATCACAAGTTCCCGGTTTAAGACGGGTAATGCACCCGGATATCCCAGACATACAGGACAGGTTTGTGTATTTGGTGGAGCCCCGTATGCAGTTTTACAGCTGCAGAAAGCCTTTGAATGTGTATTTAATTGGACATGGACTTCCAAACCAATCACAATCTCCCAATCCATACGGTGTCTCCTGAACTTTTTTGCAAATTTACATGTCTTTTCCATGCATTCAAAGGGGGTATATCTGAAGCCGTTTACGCTAAAAGCTTGCCTCTTTCACTATTTTATCCTTATCATTCACTGTGGAGACGGCACCATGATTAAACACAAATTTTTCCTTTATACCCTTGCCCTCTCAGTGGCCTTTTTTTGGACGCCGGAAGGTTCTCTGTACTCTCAGGAAAATACCCTGAAACCTGAATCCAAAACTAATATAAAAAATCTCCGAAAATATCCCGAAAGGGCTTTTCAGGAAGCACATCAGCTTTTTTTGGCCGGCAGGGCTCTGAAAGATACCAGTGATATGCACAAAGCTCTTATCATCATGGGACGCATCTATCTGGAACAAAATAATCTGGACAGGGCAGCTCATTATTTCAATCATGCCCTGGAAATGACGGAGAAAAGCCCCTCCCATTATTGCAGTTATATGGAAAGTCGCTATTATCTGGGATGGATTGCATTTGAGAAGAATCAATTTCAGGATGCCATGAACTGGTGGGATACCGGGTTATATTCTGAAGAAGTCAAAAGATGTGGCAAACTCTATAACCGGTTGCTTGTGGGGCTGGCCGAGTATCACCTGCTCATCGGAAATTTTTCGGATGTGAAATCCCACATGCTCAAAGCTCTCAAACTGGAAAATGATCTGGTTGATGAAGAAACAATCGTCCGGACACGCACATTACTGGGACAGGCGTATCATTGGCTGGGGGTTTACGATTCGGCCAAGTACTATTTTCATGATGCCATCCACCGGAGCATTGAGTACGAGATTCCCTATTTATTACCAGAACCCATGGTTTTTCTGGGAAGAACCCACAGCTATTTAAGTGAGTTTGATGATGCCACAGATTATATGCTGAAAGCCCTGGATTACGCTCAACAATATCAAAGACCGAATGCCATGGCGATAGCCCTGACACATTTGGGAATTTTGGAATATATTTTTGACAACTATCATCGTGGACTGGAATATTGTCTTACAGCTATGGATATTTTCAGGGAAACCGGATATTTATCGGGTCAGGCGCTGGCGCACGAACATCTGGCGATTAATTATATAGGTCAAAAAGATTTTAAATCGGCGGAGGCCGAAGCTCTCAAATCCCTTGAGATCCGTGAGAGGATCGGATCCCGCTTTGGTATGAGCGAAAGTTACGAGAATCTGGCGGTGATCTACCGGAATCTGGGCCGCTTTGAGGATGCATTGGAAATGAACCGCAAATCCCTCGAAATCCGCCGGGAAATCGGTCACAGGCAGGGAGTCTCTTCTTCCTTGTTTAATCTGGGATTGACCTGGTTTATAGCCGGAGATATTGATCAGGCCCTTGATTATTTTTACCAGTCTCTTGATCTGGCAAAAGAGTTGCGGAGCGAACGGGGACGGGTAGCCATTCTGAAGGCGATCAGTGCTGTGTATGAAGCACAGGGTGAAATGGAAAAAGCCCTTGATATGTACAAACAGCACAGCGCCTTAAAAGATTCGGTATTATCCAAGGCGCGAATACGAAGAATTGAAGATCTGAAAAAACAAAGTGAAATCCGGCGCAGGGAAAAACTTATCAGCGATCAGTCCAGGCAAATCAATATCCAGCAAATTTCCCTTGCCGGGATTACCATTCTCCTGATTGTCGGTATAATCCTCGCCTGGCGACTTGGCATTGCAACCCGAAAAATTCGACAGTCTTATGAAGAATTAAAAAAAAGAGATGCCATCATTCATACTTACTCAAATACCGTGATCCGTGAAAAGGAAGAGGCAGAATACAAACTCCGGGAGCTTGAAGAAATACAACTGAAGCTGAAACAGATTGATGAACAGTACAATTGGCTTTTTCATTTGAATCTGGCAGGCATTGCACGGATTTCCCCCGGGCGGAAATGGATTCAGGTGAACAGGGTTTTGGCTGAGATGCTGGGTTATCATGTATCTGAACTGGCGGGTTTCGAATGGGAAAAGATTTGTCATCCACAGGACCTGGAAGTAGAACAGGAATTGTTTCAGAACGTCCTGGACGGTACCATCCGGGATTATAACCTGGAGATACGTTTGTATCGGAAAAATGGTTCACTATTAAAAACAGTGATGCTTTTCCGGGCCTTTCAGGATGAACAAAACCACCTGGATTTTGGTTTAGCTGTCTTTTCTGATATAGGTTACCGGAAGTTTTATCAAAACAAATTGCTGGTCTATCAGAATTACCTGAAACGGTTCCTCTTTCTTTTAAGTGAAGAAATTGAAAGTCTGGCTTCCGGCCTTCGGAATGTCTCCCTGATTCCAGACTCCGATCGTGTCTATCAGGAATGGAAAACAATGAACCAGGATATTCTCAGCAGTCTTGAAATGATCGATAAGGTCCGGGCGTTACAGGATACCCTTACACCGCAAAATGGAGAATGGTTTGTCAACCTCCGTGAATTGGCCCAAACTGCTGCTTTGGATTATCCTGAAACCACCATCGAGATTCATGGCAGTGGGGTTGCTTTTGCCGATCAGTCTGCAAAATTTATTTTTGATCATCTGATACGAAATGCCATTGTTCATGGAAATGCCGATAAAATTACCATCCAGATCCGCCGGAGTAAAGAATATGTACAGGTGATGATTTCCGACAACGGAAAAGGGATCAAAGAGGAGGAACGATTCCAGATTCTCGATGCCTATCTCTATCCGGATGTGTCCAAATTTCGAGGTATCGGACTTTACTGGGTCCGTCAATATGTTGAGCTGTACGGGGGAGGAATGAAAATCCAGAAAAGGAAGAACAAAGGGACAGATATCATTTTGCTCTTTTTATCAAAAGACAATACAAAGGTGCCATTATGAAACAAATTAAAAGGTTTTTACTTTTTTCACTCATCGTTCTGTTTGCTTTTCAGGGATGTGATACGGGAGGCCGGCCTGATGGTCCCGCCGGTTTTGACAGTGCAAAAGAGCTCAGGACATATTTCCGTTGGAATCCCAATCGTCTTCCGTTGGTGAGTGCTCATCGCGGAGGGCCTGTCCCGGGTTATGCGGAAAACGCTATACGTACTTTTCAGCGTTCTGTGGATGCCGGTGCATCCATTATTGAATGTGATGTCCGGCAGAGTAAGGACGGGTACCTGGTGCTGATGCATGACCCCACACTGGACCGTACCACGACGGGAACGGGAGATGTTTCCGATTACACACTGGCAGAATTGAAACGCCTGGAGCTTGTGGATGAACACAAAAAACCTGTAGGTGATGAAATTCCAACACTCCAGGAGGCGTTCGCTTGGGCCAGGAATAAAGGAATTCTCCATCTGGATATCAAGGAACCGGTGGAACCTTCTCTGGTTTTGGCGGAAATCAGGGAAGCACAGGCCCTGCCATTTACTGTCGTGATTGTGTATAATTTTGAAAGGATGATGCAATATTACCACCTGGAACCGGAACTGATGATTTCGGTATCAGCCGGGTCTGTGGAATCGGTGGAGATGCTGAAATCCTATGAAATCCCCATGGAAAATCTGCAGGTCTTTGTCGGGGTTTCCGAACCGGATCCCCGGGTCTACACTATGCTCCATGATGAAAATCGCTATTGCATATTAGGCACCCTGCATAATCTGGATCATAAAGCCCTGAAAGAGGGCCCCCGGGTGTATGTTGATTTATTTCAAAATGGAGCAGATATTATTTCTACGGATCAGGTGGATCTGGCAGTGGAAGCCGTCCGTGCCATGCGTTAATCTACATGAGATCCGGAGCCGAAACTCCCAAAATAGCCAGCCCTTCCGCCATAAGGGTCTTTACGGCATGAACCATTTTTAAACGGGCTCTGGAAAGAGGCAAATCTTCCGTAACCACCCGGTGGGTGGCGTAAAATTTATGGAATGCCGTCGCCAGCTTTTGTAAATAGGACGTCAAATGTGTGGGCTCCAGGGTCCTCCGGCACAATTCCATCACTTCACCGAATTCACCCACGATTTTTAAAACATCCAGGGTTTCCCGTTCGTTGAGTAACTGAATATCCCCATCCAGATACGAATCAATGCCCTTATCAACACTGTGTTTTAATATATTGTTCATGCGGGCGTGGGCATACTGTAAATAAAAAACAGGGTTTTCATCACTCTCTTTTTGTGCCAGTTCAATATCAAAATTCAAATGGGCATCCATGGTGCGCATGATGTAAAAATACCTGACCACATCGGAACCTGCCAGATCCATGAGTTCATCCAGGGTAACAAAATTGGCTTTACGGGTAGACATCTTCACTTTTTCACCGTTCCGGGTCAGTGTTACAAATTGATGAAGCAGAACCACAATATTCGATGTATCATACCCCATGGCTTCCAGCCCGGCTTTGACGTCCGGATAGGTGGCATGATGATCGGCTCCGAATATATCGATAATCAAATCAAATCCCCGTAAAAGTTTATCCCGGTGATAGGCGATATCCGGAAGCCGGTAGGTGGGTTCCCCTGAACTTTTCACAAAAACACGGTCTTTTTCTGCCCCAAAACAGGTCGCCCTGAACCATACCGCACCCTCTTTGTCGTACAAAAACCCCTTTTCCCGTAAAAGGGAGAGAACTTCATCAATTTTCCCGGATGTATATAAATCCTTTTCGTTGGTAAAAATGTCGTGATGGACTCCAAGCCGGTCAAGAGTTTCCCGGATCATTTTGAAAATCCGGTTCGACGCGAAATCAATCAGATCCCTGTCCAAAGGATTTTCCGGGAGGAGATTTCCCCGTTCTTTCAGATAGTCTGAAGCGATATCCCGGATATATTCTCCCTCGTATCCACCTTCCGGGATGGGATAGCCTTCCCCCAGCAGTTGCTTACACCGGGCGTATACCGATTCACCCAGTCTTTGCATCTGTCGGCCGGCATTGTTGAAATAATATTCCCGGGTCACATCATTACCGTACCACTCCAAAATCCGGGCGATGGTATCACCCAATACCGCCTGGCGGCCATGCCCGATTGTGAGCGGACCAGTCGGATTGGCACTGACAAATTCTATCTGAACTTTCCTGCCTTCTCTTTCCGGCTTCATGAAGTCTTTGTCTTCTTCAATCAGTTTTTCCACAAGTGACTGATAGTAATGGTCGGAAATGAAAAAATTGATGAAACCAGGGCGGACACATTCAATTTTCTGTATCAGAGATTCACGGCGGGACAGGAGATCCTCCTGAATCTCTTCGGCAATTTTCATGGGATTCTTTTTTAATATCCCGGCTAATTTCATGGCCACATTGGTACTGATATCACCGAATTCTGGATTTTTGGGATGTTCCACCGTGAAATCCGGGATTTCAATGGAGCGCTTCCGAAGGACTTCGGAAATCAGGGACTGAATATATTGTAACATAGTTCAGCTCTCTATTTTTTCTACATCGGCATCAGCCCAGAGTTTCTCCAGATTGTAATAATGTCTCTGGGACTGGTTGAAAACATGGCAGACAACATCGATATAATCCAGAAGGATCCATTGCCGGTTCTCATACCCTTCACGGTGCCAGTATTTGATCTTATGTTTGAGAAGTTCTTCTTCAATGGCATCTGCAATGGCTTTGACCTGAACTTCACTGGTCCCGTGGCATATCACAAAATAATCGGTAAAACCGGCCACTTTTTTCATATCGAGAATGGTGATGTTTTCCGCTTTTTTCGAATCTGCCGCCTGACTGATCAGGTGGGCTATATCATGAGATGTATACGTTTTCTTTTCGGGTACTGTCTTTTCCTTCAAAAAGAACTCCGTGTTAAAAAATGCTCAGTTCCGTGTAGTCATGACCTAAAATAATGGTCATATCACAGGGAACATTGGATGAATATTCGTCCACAAGAGGATCAGTTGTAATTCCCATCATCTTTTTGATTTTTTCTGCTTTTTCAAAATTATCCCCGTGGATATATATCTGTGTCTGCTGATAATTGTGATGGGGCGCGTTGCCTGTACTGATGACATCCACACCCTTTCGGGTAAGAAGCAGCTTGGTCCGTGCCGCCAGGCCGGATACCCCGCATCCGTTCAGCACTTCCACACGGAGATTCACCTCTTCCTTCATTTTCTCCTGATAGCTGAGAACGGCTGACGGAATATTGTCCAGGCTTGTCACAGCCAAATCCGTCTCCCGGGGAACCGGTTGCTGATTTTGAATGACAGAATAAAGGAAGACCAGTATCACAAGTGTCAGACCGACTATGATTGCATTTAAAAGAGGTGTTGCTGTCTCCTGATTCTTCTTTTGCTTTGTCGTCTTTGTCTTTTTCCGGCGAGTGCGTTTTACGGCCATAAATCAAACATCCTGTTAGTCGTGTACGGATTGACTGTCCATGGATATGAATAGATTGGTATATTGCTGATCCCTAAAACCAGTCGGGTTTTATCGGAAAATTTATACTCCATGTTGGCATCATAATAGATTGAATTTATCCCCTGTCCCAGCCGTTCCATCGCCGGATTGGAGGCATACGCCTGTTGCATGAGAATCAGATTGCCGTAAAAGCTCAGTTTGGCATTAATCGGAAACATAAATTGATTCTGGTAAGCCAGAATGGATTGGGATCCAAAAGCCGAAGACCCCGCAGACATGGAAAAAGAGTGACGCATCTGTAATTTTCTCAAATCCAGAAAAGATGCCATTTCACGGGAATCCCGGAGCCGAAGTCCGATATTTCCATTCTCCGGAAATGACGGCTTTTCAAAAATCAACGGCTCAGCCTGAAGCCCTGAAAGACTAAGCCATAACAAGAACAACAGACTAATATATACGCGTTTCATAAGATCCTCTTCAGTTTTTCTTCAGCCAGTTTCAGCTGTTCGACAGTATTTACACCCTGAATTTCTTCGGAATGTTCCGCCTTCTGAAGATATATTTTCCGCTTATCCCGGACCATCAGGGGCAGTACATCAGGCAGATAATACTCACCCTGTGCATTTTTATTATCGACATGTTTAAGATACGAAAAAAGCAGCTCTTTTTTAAAGATATAAATCCCTGAATTAATTTCTTTTATTTTCCGGATTTCTTCATCTGCATCTTTTTCTTCCACAATATCTTTCAGTGTATCATCTGCATTACGAAGAATCCTGCCGTATCCATGGGGATTCTCCAATTCGGCGGTAAGCAGGGTGGCATCTGCGTGGTTTTCCTGATGGCGGGTAATCAGTTTTTGCAGGGTTTTTCCTGTTAAAAGCGGGACATCTCCCGAAAGAACCAGGACATTACCGTTCCAATTCTGTAAACAGGGCTCACATTGCTGAACAGCATGTGCCGTTCCCAGCTGCTCCTCCTGGACGGCGAATTGAACATCCGTACCTTTAAGACTCTCAATTACCATCTCTTTCTTGTATCCCACAACCACCACAATTTTTTGGGCGCCAGCCAGCTTTGCCTGGTCAATAACCCGGGATATCATCGTTTTTCCCATTACCTTGTGCAACACTTTGGGAAGATCGGATTTCATCCGGGTACCTTTACCGGCTGCAAGTATGATGGCGGATAGGGAAGAAGACACGATTTACTCCTTTACCTCCTTTACGATACGGTTTTGTTCATCTGTGACGACAACAACCGGACGATGTTCCGCGATTTCGTCGTCATCAAGCTGACAGTATGTCATAATGATAACCCGATCGCCCGGTACACCCAGGCGGGCTGCTGCTCCATTCAGACAAATCTCTTTTTTCCCCGCTTCTCCCTTGATGACATAGGTCTCAAACCGCTGACCGTTGTTGATGTTCACTACCTGTACCATTTCGTATTCCAAAATACCGGCCGCGTTCATAAGATCTTCATCAATGGTGATACTGCCGGTATAATTCAGATTGGCCTCTGTAATGACAGCCCGATGAATTTTTGATTTTAGGAATGTTCTTTTCATAGCTCTTTTATAATGTTATCTATCAGTCTTACCTTACCCATAAATATCGCCCCTGCAATCAGCAGATGGCGTGTTTCATGATCCGGTTTTCCCAAATCCGGCCAGGATCGGATATCTATGTAATCTACCCTGATGCCGGGGATGGCTTCAATGGATTTTTTCGCCTCCTGAATCAGGTCATCTTTATTGGATAGATCCGGTAAAATTTTTTTGTCAATGATCTGAAGCTTTTCATAGAGTACCGGTGCCTTTTTCCGGTGTTCAGGCGTTAACCGGACGTTTCTTGAACTCAGGGCTAATCCATCCGGTTCCCGGATTATGGGAGAGAGAACCAGTTGGATATTATAATTCAGGTCCCTGATCATTTGTCCGATCACAGCCGCCTGCTGGGCATCTTTTTGTCCGAAATAGGTAACATGGGGATTGACGATGTTGAAAAGCTTGCATACAATGGTTGCCACTCCCCGGAAATGTCCCGGACGGCTTCGGCCGCATAAAACGTCTGTGAGTTTTTCTGTGCTAACCCATGTTTTATGATCCGGCTGATACAGGTTTTCAGGATAAAACATGATGTCCACACCCAATGCTTCAGCCATGGCCCGGTCCCTTTCAATATCCGCCGGGTAGGTTTCAAGGTCATCCTGCCGGTCAAACTGGGTTGGGTTGATATAATTTGAAACAATGGTTACATCGCAATCAGATACCGACATCCGCATCAGATTCAGGTGTCCCTCATGAAAATAGCCCATGGTGGGCACAAATCCAATCCGTTTGCCTTCTTTCCGAAGGATTTCGACACGGTTACGGAGGATATCTGTCTCACGGATTATATCCATTCAGAAACTTTCCTCTTCCGAGGGGAAAGCCCCGGATTTTACGTCCTGGTGATACTGTTTCAATGCTTCCCGGATGATGCCTGCCAATTCGGCGTATTTCCGGACAAATTTCGGTTTCATCTTTTCATACATCCCCAGCAGATCCTGGGTGACAAGTATTTGACCATCTGTTTGAGGACCGGCTCCAATCCCGATGGTTGGGATGTCCAGACTTTGGGTTACGTCTTCTGCCAGTGTAGCCGGGACCTTTTCAAGGACGAGGGAGAAAATACCGGCTTCCTGAAGGATGTGAGCATCTTCTTTCAAACGTTGGGCTTCATCCTGGTTTTTGGCCCGGGTCTGCCAGCCTCCAAAGGTATGGATAGACTGAGGTGTGAGTCCCAAATGTCCCATAACCGGAATTCCGGCTTCCACGCATCGGTGGACTGCTTCAGCAACGGATCTGCCGCCTTCTAGTTTAACGGCTTCGGCACCGCCTTCCTGAAAAAGCCGACCTGCATTTCTCAGCGCCTCTTCCGGTGAGATCTGATAACTCATAAATGGCATATCTGCGACCAGCATGGCATGGCGAACTTCCCGTCGGACATATTGGGTGTGTAATATCATCTGATCCATGTTGACCGGTATGGTGGTTTCATAGCCGGCCATAACCATGCCCAGACTGTCTCCCACCAGGATAATATCCATCAGTTCATCTAAAAAAGAGGCAAACAGGGCATCGTATGCCGTCAGGGCGGAAATTTTCTCGCCATTCCTCTTCATCTTCAGAAGAGTCCTGACGCTGACTTTCCCCTTTCGCTCATCGGTTCCGTATTCCATGATTGATCAGGCTCCCTCAATAATGCCGCCACCCAACACCCGATCGCCGTGATAAAATACGGCAGATTGTCCCGGTGTGACGGCTTCCGATATATCTATAAATTTAATAAATATTTTATCATGGCTCAATGGATTTAAAAGGGCTCGTAACCCCTTGTGGCGATACCGGATTTTTACCAACGCTTCGATGGGTTTTTCCGGTGCCGGTATGGAAACCCAATTCACACGGCTCACAGCTGTTTGTGAACGGATCAGGGCTTCTTTCGATCCGACAACTACTTCATTGCTTTCAGGGTGGATTTCAAGGACATATACCGGATATCCCAGGGCAAGATGAAGTCCCCGGCGCTGACCGATGGTGAAATGAAAAAAACCCGGGTGCTCTCCCACAATGTTGCCATCCTGGGTGAGAAAATATCCTGTACCGACTGACTGATACTGATCCGGAACATACTCCCGGAGAAATTCCCGGTAATCATCCCCCGGGATGAAACAGATATCCTGACTCTCACCGGTGTTGGCACTTTCGAGTCCCAGCTCAGATGCAATGATTTTTATCCGGTCCTTGGTTAAATCCCCCAATGGAAAACGGGTTCTGGCCAGTTGTTCCTGAGTCAGCTGCCACAGATAATAGGATTGATCTTTTTTGGGATCTTTCCCTTTTAAAAGTTCATACCGGCGTGTGGATTCATTGTAACGGACCCGGGCATAATGACCGGTCGCCACATAAGGAATCCTTTCTTCATCGGCCTTTTTCAACAGTTCATCCCATTTGACAAAGCGGTTGCATTCCACACAGGGGTTGGGAGTGCGGCCACTGAAATATTCCCGGACAAAAGGATTGACGACTCTCTCTTCAAAGAGCGTGCACCTTTCCAGTGTTTCATGGGGAATGCCGAAAAAATCACAGACACGTTTTGCCCGTTCCGCGTGATCCCGGGGATGAATGGTATCTCCAAAGAGAGAGGCCATTGAGCAAGTCAAAGAGAGGGTGAGCCCTTTGACATCAAAACCATTTTCCTGTAAAAGATAAACGGCCGTGGAGCTGTCCACCCCGCCGCTCATGCCCAATAAAATACGGGGGTTATCTGCCTTATGTGAAAGGGGTTTATTCAACACCCATCACCTGGATAAAAATCCGGCGGTTCCGGGGGTGATTGTCATGATCAATCACAATGATTTGTTGCCATGTACCCAGTAAAACATCCCCCTTTGTCACGGGAAAACTTGCTCCGGGCCCCATCAGTGTTGCCCTCATGTGAGAGAATCCGTTATCATCTCCCCAGGTCTCGGAGTGGTGAGACCGGATGGATTTGGGGATGAGTTTTTCAAGAATGTCCTTCATATCCTGGACCAGGGCCGGTTCATATTCTATACTGGTAATTGAAGCTGTGGAGCCAAGGACAAACACGTGAACCAATCCTTCGCGAATGCCGCTTTTTTTAACCATTTTCCGAACCTGATCCGTCACATCCCGGATATCGCTGAACCCGTTGGTAGAAAGGCATATTTCTTCGCCAAATACTTTCATATAACCTCCATCCCGGGTAATCTTAAAAAAGTCCGTTTCAATGGCAAGCTTAATCAGTTTTTTCTTTCAGATTCATTTGCAGGAATAATCCGGTGCTGATGAGTAAAAGTCCAATCAGGCTTGAGGAATGAATGGATTCATGTAAAAAAGTCCTGATAAAGAGTAGGGACAGAAAAGGTGAAAGGTAGATCACATTCGAAATGACGGCAACGGAGCGGGTTTTTTCCAGGGCTTTTTGCCAGATCAGAAAAGGGAGGCTCATTTCAAACAGGCCGGTGTACATGCCGCCAAGCCATGTCCGGGGATGGGATGGGATGATAGAATGACTTGCGGCAGCCCATAGAATCATGACAATAAAAGCGCCGGTAAAATAGAGGCCCATGCGCAGCGTACCCGGCAGAGAGATTTTGGACTGGAGCATCCAGAAAGCGGTCCACAAAAAAGCCGAACCCAGGGCCAGCAGAGAGCCCGGCAGATCCTCCGCTCCTTTCAGGGTAAAGGTTCCCCGGGTGAGTACAACAACCGCCCCTGTCAGACTGATGAGCAGATAGACTATTCGTGTTATGTTTGCCGGTTCACGCTTCAGTAACATGGCTGCCGCCGCCATAAAAACCGGCCAGGTAAAATTGATGATCTGTGCCGATTGAGCCGGAAGCCGGTCGTAAGCGATAAACAGTACCGAGTAATAGGTAAGTGGCATTAAGAGTCCCGTCCCCAAAGCCTTGAGCACATTCCGGAAGGAGATGCTTATTTCCCGGGTCTGAAGAATGCCTGCCGGAATTAATACCAGGCAGGCTGTCAGTACGGATACAAAAAGGAGTTCCCCGGGAGTACCGGTCCGAAGTGTGAGTTTAAAAACGGTGGCAACAGTGGACCACATAAGAAGGGCTATGCCGGCCAATACAATGGCTTTTCGGGTCTCTTTATCCATGGGGTGAATTTAGAAAAGCTTTTTGGGATTCCAAACAGCTTGAGATAAAGGCTGAAAAAGTCCTAACTTTATATACATGTTATGTGGAAAGGCTTTTCATGAAAGATGTTAAAAAACGGGTGGAAGAACTGACCCGTGAGCTCAATGAACACAATTACCGCTATTATGTCCTGGATAATCCCGTGATTTCGGATGCAGAGTATGACTGTTTATTCAGGGAACTGGTGGAACTGGAAGAGAAGTACCCTCAATACCGTCGTCCTGATTCACCCACGCAACGGGTGGGAGCAGAGCCTCTGGAAGCTTTTGGGACTCTGGTCCATCGAACGCCTATGTTGAGTCTGGAAAATGCTATGAATGAAGGTGAAATCCGAGACTTTATCCGCCGGGTGCGGAAAGAATTGGGGGAGAATAAAAACCTTACCTGGGTAGGAGAACCTAAACTGGACGGCCTGGGTGTGGAATTAATTTATGAAAAAGGTATTTTTACAGCCGGAGCCACCCGGGGGGATGGTTACCGGGGGGAAAATATCACCCAAAACTTGAAGACCATCCGGCAGATTCCTTTGAAACTCAGGGGGGATGATATCCCGGACATTGTGGAAGTCCGGGGAGAGGTGATGATATCCCATGAAAACTTTGAAAAGTTGAACCGTGAACGGGAAAAGGCGGGAGAATCTCTTTTTGCAAATCCCCGGAATGCGGCGGCGGGTTCTCTCAGACAGCTGGATCCGTCCGTGACGGCCAGGCGTCCCCTGGAAATTTTTATCTACTCACCGGGTGAAATCAGCGGAATGACCTTTGAAACGCACTGGGAATTTTTGGAACAGTTGAAAAAATGGGGATTCCGGGTCAATCCGTACGCAAAACACCTCAAAGAAGATGAAGAGGTTATCCAATATTTTCGTCAGATGGAAAAGGATCGCGAATCCCTCACCTATGATATTGACGGGGTGGTGATTAAGGTTAACGAGATAGTTTATCAGGAAAAGCTGGGCATACGGACCCGCACACCCCGGTGGGCGATTGCCGGAAAATTCAAAGCCCGACAGAAGACAACGCGCATTGTGGATATTGAAGCCAGTGTAGGACGGACCGGGGTGATTACACCGGTAGCCATTCTGGAACCGGTTCAAATCGGCGGCGTAACGGTGAGCCGTGCCACCCTCCATAATCAGGATGAAATTGACAGGAAAGATATCCGGATTGGAGACACGGTAGTTGTGGAACGGGCCGGAGATGTGATTCCCAAAGTTATCAAAGTCATTCCCGAAAAACGGCCGGAAGACAGCAAACCATTCCATCTTCCTGAAACCTGTCCTGTCTGCGGCAGTGAAACCTCCCGTCTGGAGGATAATGTGGCCATCCGTTGTACCAACATCTCCTGTCCGGCCCAGCTGAAAGCCAGCATTGCCCATTTTGTCTCCCGGAAGGGCATGGATATTGAGGGGTTGGGAGAGAAAATTGTGGATCAACTGATTCAGGAAGGGTTGGTGAAATCGCCGGCGGATCTTTACCGGTTAAGAGAGGAGGATCTTCGTGATCTAGATCGATTTGGCGAAAAATCGGCGGCAAACCTGATCGAGGCCGTAGCGCATTCCAAATCCCGGCCTCTCCAGGCACTGATTTATGCCCTGGGGATTTCGAATACGGGGGAATATCTCAGCCGGATCCTGGCTGAAACTTTTGGGTCTGTGGATGCCCTCATGAATGCATCCCGGGAGGATCTGGACAGCATCGAAGGCATCGGTCCTGTCGTGGCGGAAGGGATTACCATTTATTTTGAAAATGAACAAAACCGGAAGCTCATCCGGGATTTACAGAATGCAGGCATCAATCCCACCGTGGAAAAAGACACGAAAGAACCTCAGATATTTTCAGGAAAGACATTTGTCTTTACCGGTTCATTGGAAAAATTTACCCGGGATGAGGCAAAAGAGATGGTCCGCCGGAGAGGCGGTTCGGCAACAGGCAGTGTCAGCCGTAAAACCGATTATGTCGTTGCCGGTCCCGGCGCCGGTTCAAAGCTTGACAAGGCCAAATCCCTGGGGATTAAAATTCTCAGTGAAGATGAATTTTTGAAGATGGTTGGGGAGTAAGTAGCGAGAAACGAGGTTCGGGGAATTTCCTCCCGCGGAGGG
>LGGY01000143.1 GCA_001509335.1 Fidelibacterota bacterium 46_43 | reverse complement strand
GACACCCCTGCTATCAAGCCATAATTGCGGTATCGTGTAAAACGGATGGCATATCCATATTCGGTCAGATAATAGGTGTAATAGTGATTGGAATCATTGTAATACGTGGCGGCAAAATTGAGCCGGTTTTTGAGATATGCATAACTTATGGAGTAGTCGCTGTTTTTCAGATCAATATATAATTCCGTCCCGATTCCGATCTGATGATCACCCATCATATCACTGAAAAGGAAAACTGTTTGTCCCTGAATTCCGTAAAAGGTGGAATACCCCACCTGACTATCCACAAGATCCAGGGAGAAGCGCGTTTTGTACTCATGGATTTTATAATCACCTGTTTCGGTCAAGATACGTGTTGAATCCAGGGCGACAGAATCCCCTTCCGTAAAGGCATCCTGCCTGTGTCGGGGAATAAAGACAAATTTGCTGTATTCCCCCTGCCTTTCCGGTTTTTCGATGTCACTCACCGTTGCCGGCATGGCCTTTCCATCAGATACCTGTTTGTCTGAGTCGAATTTATATGCCACGGGTTCGGTGGACTCGATGGTATAATGATGTTTCCTGAATTCTGTAATATCCAGATCCCGGGAGGGCAATGAGAGGGGGTTATTAATCCGGTAGATATCCCATCCACCGTTTTGAAAAGCTGTTAATACCAGGGTACCCCCGTCCCGTGAGATATCCAGGTGAAATATTCCCCCTAAAATATTTGTCACTGCATGCGGTTCACCGTCTTCGGTTTTAATCCACACATTAAAAATTCCGTTTTCATCAGATGTGTAGATTACTGTTTTTCCATCAGGTGCGGAAATGACATAGTCTTCATCCCAGTCTGTCTGGGTCACGGCTTCTTTAACTCCTTCGGGATAGGTAATACGCCAGACATCGTTCTGGTAGGGATGGCGAAAAGAATGGAGAGGCAAACTGCGGCGTTTTTCAGCGATATAAAGAATGGATTTTCCGTCCGCTGTCCACTTGGGATTTTTGGTACTGGCATTATCCCGTGTAAGATTTGTAAGGGTTTGGGTATCCAGATGATAGGTGTAAATATCACTTTTCCAGCCATTGTTTCCGGCAAAGACAATAATATTTTCACGGGGGTGCCAATCGGTAGAATAAATCCCGTTCAGTTCTTCAATGGGATAAAAGGTCTGTTTTTTGGATTCCACATCCACCACAACCAGGGCATCAGAAGGGCCGCTTTTTGCGGCAAAGACAATTTTTTTAGAATCAGGTGACCAGCTGATCCCCGGTGAAAGCCATTTGAGTTCCTCAAGACTTGCCTTTCGCTGGCCTGAGACGATTTTTTTAACATTTCCCCCGTCTTCGGTGCGCATGGTAAAAATATCTGCGTAACCGTTCCGGTCGCTGAGAAAAGCAATTCTGGAACCGTCCGGACTCAGGGCCGGTGCAATATTCTGATAGTTTCCAAGTTCATTGTGATCTGTCAGGCGGACACTGATATTCAGGATATCTTCGGCAAAATCGATATCCGGCCAGTAATTTTTTTGGATATACTTGTGCCATTCAGAGGTAAAATCCTCTTCGGACATATAAAAAATCCGCTTGATACTTCGCGGGACGCTGTGTGTGGCTTTGAGGGAACCGTAGAAGTCTGTCAGTTTTTCCATCCCATAGGTATCGTGGATAAAACGGATAATGGACTGGCCACCTTTATAGGCATAATATCCATTCAGAGCCCACATGGGGGGTAACTGTCCACTAAAAGCAAAATCACGCATGAACATATCCGTCTGCGTATCCCATCGAAGTGATTCATATTCAGCCGTCCCTTCAGCGAGCCACAGAGGAATATCCAGGGTTACAGCGCCGGAAATGATTGATTGAATGGATCCTCCGAAATACATATCATTCATCACGGCATGGACCATTTCGTGATGGATCACATGTCGGAAATCCCGGTAACTTCCTTCAAAAGGCAGAACGATGCGGTTTTTAAAGAGCTCTGTAAAGCCACCGACCCCCTCGGTAATATCGCCTGCATAGGTATTGGTTTGCTGAAATGCTTTATGGCTGTTATAAAGAATCATGGAGTACCGTTTTTGCAGAGGCCAGTTCAGCAGATTGCGAATACTGGTATAGGCCTGTTCAGCCTCCCGGGCGGCAAATTCGGCAATCTTGTAATTGTCATCATGATAATAAATGTCGAAATGATTGCTTTGAATATATTTCCAGTCAAACGTATCATACTGGACCTTATTTTTCCCGAACTGGGCCTGGAGGGGAATAGACCAGATAATCATAAAGGCAAGAATCATCAGACGTTTAACGGACATTCGCTTCTCCAAACTATTAGCTGAGAATATTGAAATTCAATGTCTTAGTCAAGACATCTCCGTCAGAGGGACACATTTCCATAATAGATATTAACGAGGAATGTGGCACGAGGTTTCAATTCAATCCACCCGGCCATAAGAAATCACAAGACGATAAGGGGTGTGGCAGTGATTCCCTGAAACAAAAAACCCCGCCTGATAAGAGACGGGGTTTAATTACAACATGTTGAAAGAGCTTATTTGACAGCTTCTTTCAGAGCTTTTCCGGCTTTGAATTTCGGTGCTTTGGAAGCAGCAATTTGAATCTTTTCACCGGTTGCGGGATTAACACCGGTCCGCGCTCTGCGTTCAGCTACATAAAAAGTTCCAAAACCTACCAGTGTCAGTTTGTCACCGGCTTTCAATGCATCCTCGACGGCTTCGAGAAAACTGTTCAGGGCTTTTCCTGCCTGGTCTTTTGTGATGCCGGCATCAGCAGCAATTTTGCTCACGAGATCAGCTTTACTTAAACTCATCCGGGGTCTCCTTTGTTTAATTTGTTTGTTTTGATGTTTCCCACATAACTCAGATTTAATATTGTGATAATTTTAATACATGTCAAGAGAAAATCCTTTATTTATGCACTTTCAAGAAAGTTTTTTTCCTTTTTTGCTCAAAAAATGGGCTTGGAAGCCTTTTATGAGTAAACTATATTTAACCTTATCTGTTTAAACGGGAGGATCTATGAAAAAAATAACCCGTCGGGATTTTATTAAAACCGGAACGGCAGGCATTATACTTGCCGGAATGCCCTTGACACTCAGTAATTGTCTGAAACGTCCCGGCAGTGCTGCACCGAAGAATCTGGGGGAATATTTTTCCTTTTTTGGCGTGGATGAGGAGATCATCCGAAAAACACTGGAGACAGCCCTGTCTGAGGGAGGTGATTATGCAGATCTCTTTTTTGAATATTCAACAGGAAATTCGGTTGTAATGGAAAACAACACCGTAAACCGGGCCTACATCGAATCCTCGCTGGGGATGGGTGTCCGGGTATTAAAAGGTGACAAGACCGGTTATTCCTTTACAGAAGAGATCTCGCCGGAAAAAATGCAGAGTGTGGCACGGACTGCAGCTAAAATTGCAGGAAGTCCGGGACAAAAAGAAATCAAACCCTTGAAGGAGAGGGAACTCCCCGATTATTATCCAATCATCACCCGCTGGGAGGATGTATCCATTAAAAAACGAATTCAGATGCTTGAATTTGTGAATAATGAAATGCTGAAGCGGGATACACAGATACAGGCGACACAATTAAATTTTACCGATAATGAACGCCTGATTCTTATTGCCACATCGGAGGGTGTGTTAGCGGGAGATTATCAGCCCATGACCCGTTTTAATGCCTCTTGTGTCGCAGAAGCAAAAGGTCGCCGGGAAAACAACGGCTTTAACCTGTCTGCCCGTCAGGATATCAACTGGTACACCCGTGATAAACTGATGTATCTGGCCCGGGAAGCCGTCAAGCGGACAGTCGCCCTTTTCGATGCTGTCCCGGCTCCTGCAGGTGAAATGCCTGTTGTTCTGGCTGCCGGCAGTGCAGGAATACTCCTTCATGAAGCTATCGGTCACGGAATGGAAGCGGATTTCAACCGGAAGGGAATCTCCATTTTTTCAGACCGGATGAATAAAAAAGTTGCCGAACCCTTTGTTTCCATTGTGGATGACGGAACCAACCTCAACATCCGGGGATCCATCAATGTGGACGACGAGGGCATTCCCGGTCAAAAAACATACCTTGTGGAAAATGGGATTCTCCGTTCTTACATGCATGACCGGATCAGTGCTCAATATTACGGACTCAACCCCACCGGGAATGGCCGCCGCGAATCCTTTAAATATCCACCCCAGCCCCGGATGCGCAACACTTATATGCTCAACGGACCTCATACTTTTGAAGAGATCATTCATAACACATCCCATGGAATTTATGCCGATCAGTTCCTGAATGGCGAAGTTCATATCGGCGCCGGAGATTTTACTTTTTATGTAAAATCCGGGTACATGATTGAAAACGGAAAGCTGACCCGGCCTGTGAAGGATATCAACATTATCGGGAACGGTCCGGATGTTCTGAGTAAAATCACCATGGTAGCCAATGATCTGAAACTGGCTGAAGGCGGCTGGACCTGTGGAAAAGGCGGCCAGTCGGTCCCAGTATCCCAGGGTATCCCGACCTGTAAGGTATCTTCTATAACCGTAGGTGGCAAAAATATTTGAGGTCTATCATGCAATCACAAAAAAATTATGAAAATATGTTAAAATGGGTGGAGCAAAAAGCACTGAAGCTCGGAGCTGATGCCATCCGCTCAGTCCTTAATGTAAATTCAGGATTCAGTATGAGTCAACGGAATGATTCCATTGAAAAAATGGAAGAATCCATCCAGTCCTCCCTTCGGGTTGAAATTTTCAAAGACAACCGGTATTCATACCATTCCACCAACGATTTGAATCAGGACCGATTGGAATCTTTTCTGGACAAGGCTGTTTCCATGACCTCATATCTTGAAAAGGATGAAGCGCGAAGACTGCCCGATCCGGCGTTGTATCCGGTATCGATGCCAGAAGTAGATCTGGATTTGGTGGATCCGACACTATCTTCCATGACGATTGAAAGAAAAAAGAAACTTCTGAATCGACTGGTCCAAAGTGCCTATGCAAAAAACAGCCAATTGATATCTGTAACCGGTGAATTCTGGAACGGACATAGTCATGTCTATGGAAGGGCTTCCAACGGTTTTTCAGGAACAGAGGAAAAAACCTATGTGGGCATGAGTGTAGAAGTTAGCATGAATGAACCGGGAGGCCGGAAACCGGAAGACTGGAAATCCGTCAATGCCCGGCATTTTGATGATTTATGGGATCCGGAAGAAATCGCCGCTGAGGCCGTAAAAAGGGTTGAACAAAAACTGGGGGCTGAAAAAATCACTTCTGGCATTAAAACCATGATTGTGGAAAACACAGCCGTTGCGCGCCTGCTCTATCCCATCATCGGAGCCCTTACCGGAAAATCCCTGTATCAGAAACGTTCTTTCCTCGACGGCATGATGGACCATCAGGTTGGATCAGACCTGCTCACCCTTCGGAATGATCCCTTTATTCCCCGGGGGCTTGGGAGCCGTTATTTTGATGAAGAAGGAATCCGGGCACAAAAGAGGACTCTTTTTGACAAAGGGATCCTGAAAAACTATTTTATAGATTCTTACTATGGGAATAAACTGGGGATGGATCCCACTTCGGGAAGCTTTTCAAACCTGATCCTCAATCCCGGTTCACTATCACCTGAAGAACTGATCAAAAACGTATCTGAAGGAATTTACGTCACCCAGTTTATTGGGGGAAATTCAAACTCAAATACCGGTGATTTCAGTTATGGGGTTATGGGACACGAAATCCGGGACGGAAAACTGGTCCGCCCGGTCACAGAAATGAATATTTCAGGGAACTATCTGGAATTGATGAAATCATTACATGCCGTAGGTAATGACCCCTACATCTTCTCCAGTTTCCGGATGCCCACACTGGTGTTTAAAAATGTGAATTTTGCCGGAAAATAAAGAAAAAAAGGTTGGGCGTTCACCATAATAATAATGAATTAATCAATAAATTCAACTGAAGTGATTTATGAGATGTCAAAACGGTCTTAATATATTAAAAATATTATAAACTTGCTTTCTTGTCGTTGGCGGTGTATTTTATCCCCGGGGATCTTTAGAAATAGGAATTTTCATATATTAAGCCATCGCTTTAATAAAATACTTTGACCCGGATCCCCTGCAGGAATATTAATAAAACTGCCCACTGACAACATGTCTGTTACCGGCTGTTTTGGAGCGTCAGGACATATTTTGCAGACTCTTTCACTTTATTCACCGAAAAGAAATCCTGTCTGTAATCACCCTTCAGATACATTTCCGTCTGATCGAGATAGAAGGGACTTGCAGGATTTCCTGAAATGCCTGTTGGGAGTATGACATAACTTTTATCCCAATCGGCAAGATTGTAAATATGCCGTTGTGAAGCGCCATGGTTTACGTGATAGGGGTTTGCGAGACTATAGGCATAGGGACACACGGTATGAAAACTGCCCGGAGCCGGATAAGGTCCCCGGTTCAAATGAAAAACCCTATCCAGCATTTTCACCGATCCCAGGGGGTGGCTAAGGGTCAGGGTGTGCAGCTCTCCCCATATCCAGGAATCAGGGTTCTTTCCCAGTTTTTTTTCCAGATCGGCGACCACATCCTGAAATGTCATCCAGATCATATCCTCTAAAGATTCTTCGATTTCTTTCGTTTCAATATCATCTACCCAGATCCCGCCATGATTTTTCCAGATTTTGTCTACAGCATAGCGTGAAAGGTAGGAACTCCGTGTGTATTCCGTAAACAATGAATCACCCATTTCATCCAGGAAAAGGTTCCGGACAAGTGTCACGTAGAAATGATCAAATATAGCCGGTGCGGCTTCATGGGCTTCCATGGACCCGGACCAGGTTCTCAAAAGGTTCAGGGCAGCGGCTTCTGCCGGACTCAGTTCTTCCCGGTGGTCATGGATAACCTGCAATAAGCCGGGAAGTAAATCCTTCACCATGGCAGATTTATAATCCGTATGCATACGCATAAAATCCCGGGGGGTGAGTTTCTCTTTGCTGGTCAGCATCTCCCGGATCCGGTCTATCCGGTAATGCAGAGCGTACCAGTAACTGATGTGATAAGGATATGTTTCATTCGTCGTTTTATTATTTGCAGATGATACGGTTCCATTTGAAGGATTCAAACTGTAAGGCCGTTCTTCGAAAGGAACGATCCCTTCCCATTCATACTCGCCGGTCCATCCCGGCACAACCATGAGTCCGTCCCCTTTTTTCCGCATCGGAATGCCGGCACAGGTCTGGAGGCCAATATTCCCATCCACATCGGCATAGGCAATATTCTGACTGACGGCAATAAAGCCCTTTGCCGCTTCCCGAAAATCATGCCAGTTATTAGCCCTGTTTAAAGCGTACACCCCTTCCAGTTCCCGGCTCATGTCATATCCAAGCCATCTCATGGTAATCACATCTCTACCTGTCCCTTTGAAATCACTGATCACGGGGCCGTGATGGGTAAAAAGAACTGTTTTTTCAACTGGTTTTTCCCCTTTGACAGGAATGGTTTCCTTTTGGATTTCAAAAGCCTTCCATTCCCCCTGGTATTCATAAAAACCCGGATTGTCATTCGAGACTTTTTCCAGATAAAAATCCATATCATCCACCATTACATTGGTCATTCCCCAGGCGATGCGCTCATTGTGGCCGGCAATGACGAAGGGTTGCCCCGGAAGAACCACGCCGCTGACATGAAGACTCCCCGGAACAACCTGGTGCATGGGATACCAGATCCCAGGCGAGGAGAGTCCTAAATGCATATCATTGGCAAAGAGGGGAGCACCACTTTCACTTTTTTCCGGTCCTGCAACCCAATTATTGCTTCCCTGAAACACAACGGCTCCCAATTGCTCAAGCTTCTGAGTAGCCTTCTGAAATACTGCACCAATATCCGGCAAATCAGCACCGGAAAACTCCTCATGAACAACCGCATGTTGACCGGCGATATTCGGGATTAACTCATTGAAATAATCTTCTCCCAGTTTTTGTCTGATTTTATAAAGAATAATTTCCGCTGAAAAGGGCATGGTCAGATCCCAGGCCATATACCCTATGAGATTGGCGGAATGGACTGGTTTCCAGGGTTCCGGTTCATATCCCAGGATGACAAATTCAGGCGGGAGTTTATCCCGATGTGTTTCAATATAAATATTTACTCCGGCGGAAAAGGCTTCCAAAGCTGTGAGAATATCAGGGTTTTTCGTGCTATCAAGAATTTTCAGGCTCTTCTCAGTCATCCTGAGGGTCCGCATCAACAGATCCGTCTCCACCAAATCCTTTCCGAAAATTTCCGACAATCGCCCCTGCGTGACCCTCCGGAGCAAATCCATCTGCCATAAACGGTCTGAGGCCATCACATAGCCGACTGCCCGGTATATATCCTCTTCACTTTGGGCTACCAATGTGGGGACTCCCCATTCATCCCGGTATACTGTGACAGGATTTACAAGTCCTGTCAGGACTAATTCACCCTCTAACGTCGGCAAAGACTGCTTTTTCAGCCGGTTCAGATAAAGAACCCCGGTCACAACTATAATAAACACTAAAACAAATACAATCCAAACCACCTTATGTTTCAGTCGCATGATTCCCTCCATCTGCTGATTGAAAATGAATGAATAAGTTTATACTTTTTTATCCCTGAAGTCAAGATATGTTCATTCATTCTGTCACAAGGCCCCGGAAAGCATAACTATAATTTATTTGATTCCGTATTAACACCTTTCTAAATTGTTTTAGAAAATAAATATTATCACACATGCTACTTCCTCTCGTATTTCATGTAAGCTATCGGAAAAATAACGATTGAATGCCTGTCTGTATGAAAAACGTAAAAAATAATAAACATCCAGAAAGATGATGCAGCTCAATTTTCAACAATATTGGAAAGAATATAAAATCATCCTTTTTACTTTTGTAATTCTTCTCATTGCGGTTGGTCTGGGAATCTTTGGTACTTTGTGGCAGGGGCACGTTACAGAGGATTATATCCGTCAAAAACTCACTTATCAGGCTCAGGGGCTAGCAAATTCTCTGGATAGAGAACTCATTCAACAACTGAACTTTACACCCTCCGATAGTGTCTCTCTTGCATATCATCGAGTGGAAAACCAGCTAAAACATTATGGGAAATTGGTCGATAATAGGGGTATTTATACCCTCGCCTTAAAGGGCAATATATTGGAAATGGGACCCAACACATTCCCCAAGCCTTTTTCTTCCAGAGAATTATCACAATTTCTTTCTGAAAAAAAACTGGATCCGGAAAATCACACACGACTTCATCATGGTGAAACGGTTGTCCTTGGCCCCCTGGGGAATTCAGAAAACCAGGTCATAACAGCCCTGTCTCCCGTGTATGATCCTGCCACAGGCTCTGTCACCATGCTTGTAGGCATTGATATTTTATACGACACCTACAGCAATCTGCTATGGCTTACCCAACGCACTGTTTTGATAATGTCTGCCTTGATCGTGGTCATTTTACTAAGCGGAGCTTTGATCAATCTTGCCTGGCGTAAACGGCAGGAATCAATCCTTCAGCATCTTGAAATCATCATCACGGTTGTTCTGGGATTGCTGATGACACTGACCCTCACATTCATGGTCTATAATTATGAACACCTGGAGCGAAACGAGATTTTCATGCAATTTTGCTCTTCCATTTCAGAGGATGTAACCCGTTCCTTTGAAACGATTGGGAACAATCTGGACCGTCTTGTGAGTTTTCATGAAAACAGCGATTATGTAAACGACACGGAATTCTTACGGTTTGTAGAACCTATCACAAATACTTCTCATGCCTGGTTTTACAGTTGGGTGGATTATATTGACCAGGCAGATCTCGAATCCTACGAATACCAGATAAGTAAGGAAAAGAAAAGGCCTTTTAAAGTCTGGGAGAAGACTGACGAAGGATCTTCCATCCCGGTTACACCCCGGAATTTTTATTATCCTGTCCGTCAGATAGCTCCTCTCACACTCCACGCAGGACTGATCGGGTTTGATATTGCTTCGGATCCCAATCTCAGGGAAACACTGAATGAACTCCTCATAACAAATAGGATCACAGCCACAGGCATACTCCCGGAATACCGGGGAAATCCCTCTTCAAACATAATGTACATCATGAAACCGGCTTTCCGGCATGCCTATAAAGAATATGAAAATCACTTCTCTTGTGATCTCATGGGTATTGCCCTCACAGCCCTACACCTTCCCACAATTTTGCATCGCAGCATTACGACCTCTTCATTGGGTGTGGACTCTCTGATCTGCATCTACCTGGTGGATTTGGAGGATAAAGAGGGGCAGCGGATTATTTCTTCGTACGGGCAAAACAAGCAGGCTCCACGTGCCACATTTGTAGAAAAAGAAACCCTTCAGGGATTCAAACATTCCAACAGCTATCCCCTGTTCATGTTCGGGCGTTCCCTGGCACTGGTCACCCATCCTACCCAGGCTTTTTACAGTAGTTTCCCATTGAGAACAACCCGGTTAACCTTTGCTGCCGGCCTGATTCTCACCCTGATGTTGGCACTTTTTGTCGCCTATTTGAGGAACCGGGAAAATCGTCTGGTAAAACTGGTAGATCAACGGACCCTGGAGCTTCAGGAACGGGAAGAAAAGTACCGTTTACTGACAGATAATTCTGTAGATATGATCTGGCTGATGGACATGAATTACAATTTCCAATACATAAGTCCGGCAGCCAGGCAGATGCTGGGATATGAACCGGTGGACATGATAGGCCGGAATATCCAGGAATTTTGTTCTAAAGGCCAATTTGATGCAGTCACTGCCGTGTTTCAAAAAGCACTGGAAGCCCTGCCGGAAAATAATGGACAAACATTCGAAACGGAATTAATCCACAGGAATAAAACACATTTGCCTGTGGAAATCAGCACAAGCCTACTTTTGGATAATCAGGGAAATCCCATCGGGATTCAGGGCAATGCCAGGGATATTACAGAACGGAAGAAGGCTGATGAACAACTCCACAACAGTGACCGTATTTTCAACTACGCATTGGACATGTTGTGCATTGCAGGTTTTGACGGATATTTCAAAGTCCTGAACCCTTCATGGACCCGGGTATTGGGATGGAGCGAAGAAGAACTGCTCTCCAAACCCTGGATTGAATTTGTACATCCCGAAGACAAAGGTTCAATGGAAAATGTACATTCTGTACTCATCGACGGACAGGAAATTTACCAGTTTGAAAACCGCTTTCTTTGCAAAGACGGCACCATCAAATGGCTTGCCTGGAATTCCTTTCCATACCCTGAAGAAAAGATACTCTATGGTGTGGCAAGAGACATCACAGACAAAAAGAAAATGGAAGGACAGTTAAGGGGAAGACTTAAGGAACTGGCCTGTATATCCCTGGTCCGTAAAGAGACACTTCAGAATCTCCCGGAAAAAGAATTTTGCAAAAGAGTGATCCGTCATGTGAAGGGAGCCATGCAATTTCCGGATTCTGCTTTTCCGGTTATTGAACTGGAGGGTCGCATTTACCGCAACGGATCGACGAATTTGGATTTGGATAAAAATTTACAGTCTCTCATCAAAGCCCGGGGTGAAGTGTTGGGGCGCCTCCTGGTTTTTTATACGGAAAATAAACCCTTCATCATCCCCGAGGAGCAGGATCTGATCCATAGTGTGGCCGATGCCATCGGTCTTTGGTATGAGTGGAAACAGGCACAAGCCCGGGAAACACACGCCAAACAGGTCCTGTTGGGAATCCGGAATGTCAACCAATTGATTGTGAAAGAAACGGATCGCGATGCGTTGATTGAAAAAGCCTGTAAAAATCTGACTGAAACCCTTGGGTATCAGGATGCCTGGATTACCATTATAGATAACGAAAAAGAGCTTCACATTACAAAAACCTCCGCCAAGGATATCTGCGGATTTAAAAAGTATTTCGATCAATTTAATAACGACAACCTGCCTGCTTGTATCACAGATGTCATCAGCTCACAATCCCTTCATGTTTATCATAGATTAGATATTGCCTGCAGCCAGTGTGAATATTCAGATAAAGCCCCTGATTGTGACGTTTATTCAGCTCCTTTGAACTACCAGGACAAGCTGTACGGTATATTGACAGTGGGCGTTCCTCCTGAATTTGCTGATTTGAAAGAAGAACAAAATCTCTTTATCGAAATGGCAGAGGATATCGGATTTGCCCTGTATAAAATCGAACTGGAAGAAAAACGAAGGGTTTCTGAACAACAAATCCTGAAAAATTTGCAGGAAAAGGAAATTCTACTGCAGGAAATACATCACCGTGTTAAAAACAACCTGAATGTCATTTCCAGTCTTTTAAAACTCCAGGCTCGTAAAATAAAGACAAAAGAAGATGCTATCGAGGCTTTTCAGAACAGCACCAACCGGGTATTGGCTATGGCATTGGTCCATAAAAAGCTGTATGACACGAAGAATTTTGAAGCAGTGGATATGGAATCCTATCTGGCAGGCCTGGCCCACCACCTGGTGTCCACCTATTCTCACGGAGCCCGGATCCATGTAAAAAGCGATGTGGAGAATATTGCCTTAAACATCAACACAGCCGTTTCCTGTGGACTCATCCTCAATGAACTCATATCCAACGCCCTGAAGTATGCTTTTCAAGGGAGGGAAACAGGCGAAATTCACCTGAAAGTCTTTGCCCCGGATTCTGAAACTGTTCAGATAAAAGTTAAAGATAACGGTGTTGGCCTGCCCAAAGGATTTGATTCAAAAAAGAGTGATACCCTTGGTTTTCACCTGGTTGAGTTATTGACAGAGCAAATCAAGGGATCTCTTCAGGTTGAATCGAAAAAATCCCGGGGCACTGTGTTCACCATCACCTTTCCCCAGGAAGAATAGGAATCATAAAGTTTTCCCTCATATATTGCAGATATCTGTTCAGTACATAGCGGAGCCTGTTATAAACAGAAAATCTTTTCTATTTTCTGTTCATCCTTTCCGCTTTTTGAACCGGTTAAATGCGCTTATTTTCTTAATATTATTTTACCTGTTACCAGAGATGTTATCCGGCCGTGAAGTCCGCGTCGGCATTTATAAAAATCCACCCAAGGTTTTTCTGGATGAAACAGAGAATCCTCAGGGAATTTTTGATGGCATCGGGATTGGAGACATGGATGCTTATAGGCGAAAGGGGACTTTGGGATATCATTTAACACACCTTCTGACAGAGCAGCTTCACGGCACGATCAGCATCTCCGGTGATAAAGGAGTTTATGTAAAGATAGAATTCCCTTTTGAAAATTCTTAGACAGTTAAAATCACTACTCACAATTTTGGATATTTTTAGATAGAATCTTTTTCCCAGGGGAGGGTGATATTCAGGGTCCGCATCTTTTCCTCAAATTCGTAGCGTTCCTGCCTTTTTTTCAGGATTCCCTGTGTATCCCGCACCAGCCAGCCAAAAGATTCCGCCTTTTCAAGGGCGGCTTCCGGAAGTCCCTGAAGCAAACACGCCAGTATTTCCCTTTCAAGGCGTGAAAATTGTATGGATTGCATTACATAATCATTGAAAGCTTCCCAGGTTACCGGTACCCAGCGGCTCACAATTTCATGGCCAATGGTCAGGGCATAGTCCCGGATTTCTTTCTGGGCATTACTTTCCATCCGGAGTTTAAGAAAATGGAGAAGATTGTGAAGGTCGATTTTCCAGTAGGCTTCCGTATAAGTACAAAGGGGCAGGTCTTTTCGGGCCTGTTCACGGGCTACACCTGCGTCCAGACGTTTTAAATAGATGTGGCGGGCAAGTTGATGTAATTCCGATTCCTCTTGGCTGAGTTCCCGTCCCGTTTCCGGATCAATAAGTCCGGCACTTCCCTGATGATTAACGTCCGATTGTCCACGCCAGGCATCGGGAGCTGTTTTCTGGGCTGCATTGATGGCGATGGAATAACGGGTGGAATATTCATTGACACTGGCGGTCCGGTGCCGGATCCATTGACGCCAGCAATCCATGGGCACGCGAACGTGGAGCTTGATAGAACACATTTCAAAGGGACTGGTATGCTGATGCCGGAGCAGATAGCGTATGAGTTCACGATCCCGGCTAACTTTTTTCGTGCCTTTTCCGTATGAGACCCTGGCTGCCTGTACGATGCTGCTGTCAGTACCCATATAATCCACAACCCGCACAAACCCATCATCCAGGACTTTAAAGGGTTTCCCCAAAATATCGTCCAGAGCTTTACTGTTAAAGCGCGACAAATGTTCTATAGTTTCTTCCATCTATCTCCCCATCCTTTCATATTCAGGATAAGTTAAGAAAATTCCAATGCGATGGCTTTTGAAATTCTTTATAATTCCAGAGGCAAATTTTATATTCCCGGGAAGGAGAAACTTATGAAACCCTATTACGTGGGAGCTCATGTGAGTGCGGCGGGGGGTGTATCAAATGCACCAAAAAACGCAGCCAATATCGGTGCTACCGGTTTTGCCCTCTTTACAAAAAACCAGCGGCAATGGCACGCCAAACCCCTTGAACAAGAGGAAATCAATGCTTTTAAAGAAGCCTGTGATTCTTTGAATTATCCCCCTGAAAGCATTCTGCCCCATGACAGTTATCTGATAAATCTGGGGCACCCGGAAACTGAGGGACTCAAAAAGAGCCGGGATGCTTTTCTGGATGAAATGAAACGCTGTGAACAGCTGGGACTGGATCGTTTGAATTTTCATCCGGGGAGTCATCTCAGAAAAATATCGGAAAAAGCGTGTCTGGCCAGGGTCGCTGAATCTGTCAACCAGGTTCTTGACCAAACAGAGAGAGTGACAGCCGTCCTTGAAAATACAGCCGGACAGGGAAGCAACATCGGCTATTCCTTTGAGCAACTGGCTGAAATCATGGATCAGGTGAAAGACCCGAACCGTGTAGGAGTTTGTATTGATACCTGCCATGCCTTTGCGGCAGGGTATGACCTGAGATCGGAAGAGTCCTGCCGGAAGGTCTTTGAATCATTTGACAAACTTATCGGATTCTCCAAACTGAAAGGCATGCATTTCAATGACTCCAAAGCCGGATTGGGTAGAAAGAAAGACCGTCACGAATCATTGGGGAAAGGAAATTTGGGATTGGCTGTTTTTAAGTATATCATGTCGGATGACCGGTTCCGGGGCATCCCCCTGATTCTGGAGACTGTCAATCCGGAAATCTGGGCAGATGAAATCAAAATGCTTATGTCCTTTTCAAATAAGGACAAATCATCCTAAATTATTTCCTTAAAATCAAGAGATTCACATGCACTCACACATACATCATCACGCATCTTCACAAAGTAAAATTCTGATAGTTTTCCTGTTGAATGCCGCAATCACCCTGGCAGAATTCATCGGTGGATTACTTTCCAACAGTCTTGCACTTCTTTCAGATGCCGTTCATAATCTTCAGGATACCCTGGCCATAGGCATCAGTTATGGTGCCCGGGCCTTATCCAGAAAACCGGCGAACACCCGTTTTACCTTTGGTTATCACCGGGCGGAAATTCTGTCTGCATTCATCAATATGTCTATTCTCATCGTCATTGCCTTTTTTCTGGTCCGGGAAGCCTGGGAACGTTTTCAAAATCCGGAAATCCCCGTCTTAAGCATAATGCTCCCGGTCGCCTTTATTGGACTTTTCGGAAATGCCCTGAGTATCTTTTTTTTAAAGATGGATAAGGACCATAGTCTAAATATCCGCAGTGCCTTTTTACACCTGTTTTATGATACCCTGAGTTCAGTCGCCGTGATCCTAGCCGCCCTTGGTGCCTGGCTTTGGGAATGGACCTGGATCGATCCGGCGGTCACATTGGTAATCGCTATCTTTATGATCATCAGCAGTGTTAAGGTCCTTAAATCCTCCTTACGAATCTTACTGAACGGCACGCCGGAGGATCTTCATCTGGATGAGATTGTACAAAAACTTGAAACCATTGATGATATCACGAATATCCATCATGTTCACATCTGGAACATCTCAGAATCCACCAGAGCCTTCTGTTGCGAAGCCATCATTGACGACCAGCTTTTATCAAAAACATCCCCAATCCGTGAAAAAATGTTATCCTTATTAAAAGATTATCACATTGACCATCTCACCGTGCAGTTTGAAACGGAGTGTGATGATGAAAGAGTGATTCATACATGAGAGGATGGATGAAATAGGTTTTCCTGGGGAGGGGCTGTAGACTGTAAACAACTCGATATTGAGGAACTCACATGGCATACATAAAAATAATCGAACCGGAAGAAGCCGGGGGATCATTAAAAAAGATTTATATGGAATTAGAGAAATCGAGGGGTAAGCTTGCAAACATTCATAAGATTCAGAGTTTGAATCCCGATAGTATCACCCGGCACATGGATCTTTACATGACCGTTATGTTCGGTAAATCTCCCCTAACCCGTGCACAGCGTGAAATGATGGCTGTGGTGGTTTCCCAGGCAAACCGGTGTGAATATTGTCAGCAACATCATCTTGAAGCCCTGAAACATTTTTGGAAGGATGATGAAAAAATTCGGGCATTTCAAAAAAATTATAAAAGTGCCGGATTATCACTTGTCGATTTATTATTATGTCAATATTCAGAACTGTTAACGCAAAATCCAGATACAACAATTTCAGAAGAGCACATTTTCAAAATGAAGAATTCCGGTTTGGATGATCGTTCCATACTAGATGCTGCTTTGGTTATTGCATATTTTAATTTTGTGAACCGCCTGGTACTGGGTTTAGGTGTTGAGTTGGAACAGGAAGGAACCGGCGGATACATTTATAATCATTAAAGTTAACGGATATTTTCTTCCAAGCAGCGAACAATATGTTCCAGACCGATTTGATCTTCCTTATTAAAACGTTTTTTTAATGGACTATCGATATCCAGAACTCCTATGCAGTTTTGATTCACAAAAAAGGGGATCACGATTTCAGAGCGGGAATCCGGATCGCAGGCAATATGACCTTTAAAGGCATGTACATCATCAACGCGAAATATTTTTTGTTCCTGAAAGGCGGACCCACACACACCCTGACCGGGTTTAATCCGTACACAGGCCGGCTTTCCCTGAAAGGGGCCCAGGACCAATTCACCATTTTTATAAAAATAGAATCCCACCCAATTAATATCGGGCAAAGAATACCAAAGCAATGCACATAAATTGGCCGTTTGCGCAATCCGGTCCGATTCCCCTTCCAACATGGCCGATGCCTGTTTTTTCAGTTCATTATAGAATTGTAATTTATCTGTTGTTTGCTGAGATATATTATTCATGATTAATTTAGAATTATGGATGATGAATTTTGAATTGAATGACAAATGATGAATGATAAGTTAAGAGTAAGGGCGCAAATCATCCTGACATCCTTCTTTCTGCGGAGAGAGAGGGATTCGAACCCCCGGTGCCCGCAAGGGCACGCTGAATTTCGAGTTCAGTGCATTCAACCAGGCTCTGCCATCTCTCCGGCAGTATTGAATTTAAAAGATATCCCTGGCATTTAAAAGATGGAAAAGGGGGACACGAAATACCTCCTTGCAATCAACATACTTTTTCTTAAATTTTACGATGTTTCTTGACGGGTGATAAAAATATTGCGGATCAGGAAGAAAACGTGTATTATTAAAGCATCTGGGAAGGTGAGTAGATGATTTTACGACTCATATTAGCTCCGCAAGTTCCGAACTATAGTATTCCCATAAATGTGAATACGCAAGTGCGTCATTTGATTCGTTTAGCGACACGGACTTTTCATCGCCATTGTGATGAAAAAATCATCAGGGAACGACGTTGGCAATCTTTTGATACATACACTTTTTCACAGCTTCATATTCCCAACCGAAAAATTAATGAAAACCAGATTATGGGAGGAGAAGAACCCACCACTCTCTTTATTTCATCCCCGGATGTCCAGTTCATCAAATGCCTGGATAAAGTTTTCAAAGAGTGGGAAGTGATACAAATCCAAACAACCCGCTTTACCCTTGTCCGAACCGAATTTGAAGAAACGCCCGAACTGGAAGAGGTTCCCCACTTTACATGCCTCTCCCCTGCCGCTATTACACGTCCACAAAAATCAAAAGCTTTTATGTTTATCCTTCCCATGGATTACGATATGAATCACTATCTTACTCAAGCTATGCACCGGCGATACGAGGCTTATTATGGGGAAACACTGAAAAAACCCTTTCTTAAAGTGGAATTTGATCCGGATTACGTCCTTCGGAAAAAAAGCAAAATCACCAAACTAATCAATATCCATAAATACGAAGATCTTGGTTTTCTCAAGGTGAAAAGCTTCTTTTCGCCCCTCGTCCTCAGGGGGACTCCCGAACTGGTCCGCTTTGCCTATGAAGCCGGCCTGGGAGAATTTACCGATTATGGCTTCGGGATGCTTCAACACGTTGTGCCGGATAAATATGTCAAAGGCAGGCGTATTACAACTTAGACAAGTTGAGAGTGTTGAGTGGGGGTGTTGAATTTGGAATTGAGAATTGGCAATTCGAGGATGCCAGATATAATAAGCTGTTTTCTTCAGAGCCGTATTAATA